>JAKSLT010000001.1 GCA_024401055.1 Bacteroidaceae bacterium
TCTCTTCAGACTTGCTAAGATTTATGCTTACCCCCACTAAATTTCCAGTGAGCCATAATAAGATTATAGAAAAGAAAGACGAAGGATGGCGCTTGCCGTCCTTCGTCTTTCGTTATTTTCGTCTTTCGTTATTTTCGTCTTCGTTATTTTCGTCTTCGTTTTCGCCTTTCGTTTTCGTCTTTTGTTTGTTCATTTACACCGACATTTACACCGACATTTACACCGACATCCGTTTAATTAGTTTGCCGGGCTATCAGATTACCAACTTTCCGTCTCCGCTGCCATAGCGGGCGTTTCTTCCGGCATTACATATTTTCTTGGCTTATGGTCTTCCAGGAAGATGCGGTAAAGCGTATGGGCGAGGGATTCCAGGGATTTTTCCCTTTTGGCGGGCTTGAGTTGGCATTCCCAAAGGGTAATAGAGTGCCATCCCATATTGGAGAGTTTTTGTTGCACTTCGCTGTCGCGTTCGCGGTTGCGGGCGATTTTCCTTTCCCAGAAGTCCGAGTTGGATTTTGGCATTACGAAGAAGCGGCACCCCTCGTGTCCGTGCCAGAAGCAACCGTTCACGAACACGCACGTACGGTATTTCGTCAGCACGATATCCGGTTTTCCCGGCAGTCGCGGATGATTCAGTCGGTATCGGAATCCGTGGCCCCACAGATATTTCCGCACGATAATCTCCGGCTTCGTATCTTTGCTGTGTACCGCCGCCATATTGCGATGGCGTTGTTCGGGAGAGAGGTGGTCGGGCATGGATACTTGTTTACGGGAGATAAATTATTACAATAACTTTCTACCTCCAGTTCCTAATAGTGACGGATTCGCCATAATTAAAATATAGATTGTGAAATCTTTCCAACACTCCAAGGAGCTCCATGTGTTGCGGCCTTGGAGCCAATCAGTCACAAAGAAGTCCCAATCTCTTTTTCTAATATCTTATAAGTTACGCTCTGCGGGAACAACAGAGACATACCCTTTTTCTTTATCTTAAAAGAATAAGTGTCGCCGTGACCGCTGGGACGGCAGAGGAGTAAATCAAGCGTGATGATATCTTGAGCGAGAAGAACGTCAAACTGTCCCACATTAGGGTTCTTCGTGTGTTCAATCTCCTTGTATCGGAAGAATTCCTTGTTATCCTCAATCGTATTCTCCACCTCAATCCAGAATGTCTCGCGATGCTTTGTGGCAAAGTTACTAATAAATATGTACTCTCTTTATCCTATATTCACCATTCAACCCAATAAGCCTTTCTTTGTAACAGTGCGGAATTAACAAAGTTCCGCTGTAGTCAACAATTACAGGCTTGCAACCTATACGAACCGAATAAAATTCGGGGATATAATCCATTCGTCTCAATATCTCTTCAGGAACATCCTCAAGTGTATCGTATTCGTTTGTAGGGTCTTCTACCTCGCGAGTTGTAGCAATGACAAAGCCCTCTTTCTGCCTTACTCGTTCATAAGTATGGTAGCAATGAAATGAAGTGCCATCCATCAATACAATTTCCATACGCACCATTGGAGAACATTGAAAGGGCAGTTCAGAATCAACTGTAAACATTATCTAATCATTTATTACACCCCATCCCCACAGTTTTAATCTTTCCAATATATGAGGGAAATTATATTTTCCCCATTGGCTACTTACGGCAAATCTTACTCCATCTCCGCTACAAAGAAGTTGTGCCTCATCCATATAGTAACGACGCTCAAGGTCTTTTCTCTCTTGCTTCATATTATTAAGTTCTTCCAGACTTTTAATTACGCCATAAGAACCTTGTAATTCGGACGGAAATATCTGCTTGAGTTGTTCAAAGGAGAGTTTGGGATTTGCAGCAATGTACTTTGCCACAACTTCTCGCACAAACCTACCTTTACCAAAGAAGTTTTGCCCCCCGTCTATTGAGTATTTAGTGGTGTCGTGACTATACTTTACTTTTTGAGGAGAACTATTCGGAGATTGCGCAAGAACATAACTTGCATTCAAAGGGAGTGGCACGGCAGTTTGTGTTTGTGGGTCAGGTTTCTTCTCTCCAGCCGTTACAGAAAAGTTGAAAAGCGAAAGCGTATCCTTCACTATTCTTCTATTCAAATTCTTTGAATCCACAAAATAACTTTCCAAAAGTTGCTTAACTATAATGTCGCCCCCCTGTTCCAAAAAATGATGCTGCAATTCCGTCATAGTCAGATTTGTTTCTATCTCACTTTTTCTTTCTCTGCAATACGATTCAATCTGTTCCAAATCAAATGTACTTCTTGAAAATAATTTTACAAACTGCGTTCCTTCTTCCTTATCGCCGTCTATCGGAAATACACAAACACAAGTGATGCTTCCGCTATTATCATCAAAATACATCCGAATATCTTGTCCAATGAGAAGACCTATCTGAACAAACGACTGGCGCATATATGACAGCAACTGTGTCTCTTGTCTTGTTTTGAACTGATTGGAAGGACGTTTCACTTCAACCACAAACACTGTCTTCCCTGCCAGATTTATAGAAAGGTCAGGCTCAAGAGAATTGTTGTTTCCAATCTCAAGGCGAACTTTGGGAAGAATCTCCCCGCGAGCCTTGCTCCAACCTAACTGACGAAGTCCATTCTCAATCTTCTCTTGATAAGGAGCCTCAAGCAAGTCTTTATTTCGGGCATCAACCAAATCAAAACAAAACTCCTTCCACTTTGATACTAATTGTTCTTTATTCATTTGCGGGTAAATGTATTATTTACGATATTCGGCGGAAATCATAGTACTTGTCGTCCGTGTATGCTTGCATAAAACCCTCGCTGAAGCCTCCGGCTCCTGCGAACAAATCCAAGTAGGTGACGCGCTTGCGCGACGAAAGGAAACTTTTCTTTTGAGACATACTATAGTTGCCTTACAATATTAAATGCACATTTTCGCTGCAAAGTTACATATTTTCCTTGAATTACACAACACCTCGGAATGAAAAAATGTTTTCATTTTGAGAGGCAAAGTCTCGTGAGACCCTCAAGAACCCTTTTTTGAACTGACAAGAATTTCTTGTGAGTTGCCTCATCCACCAATGATTTCCCAATGCCCGCCACGGTTAGCTCCTACATGACGAATCAGACCTTGCTCCGTGAGTTTTTTTACGTGAATCTGGGCATTGCGCTTGTTCATACCCAATGCCTCTGCCATTTACTTCACGGTTATTCGGGAGTTTTGCCCGATGAGAGAAAGGATTGTGTCTTTTGGTGTCGCTTTTGGTGTCGCTTTTGGTATCGCTACGTCTGCAATCGTCTGCTTGATGCATTTAAGCGTAAATGTGGTCTCCCCCAGGGCATCACTCGCCGCCTTCGGCCGGAGCATAGAGGTAGGCGGAGCCTATTCGCTGGCGGATGAGGAAGCCTTCTTCATATAGAGCACGGAGCAGGGCACCGGCACGGGTGGCGCATACGTGGACGAGCTTGGAAAGTTCCCGCACGGTGATGCCGGTGTGCGTCTGGAAGTACTCTTGGAGGAAATCCTTGACGTACTCCTCCTCAACGGTGCGGCCGTGGAAGCCGTTGCGATGGTGGAAGGTGAGATTTTGCAGCAAATGCTGCCTCAACTGACGTTCGGGGGTGAAGACGATGCGCTTGAAGGTGACGTCGTCGCCGCTGACCTTGTCGCCGGCATATTTGGGCGTCTTGAAGTGCGGCGCGACGGAGAAGGTGCCGATGCCGTCGAGGTGAACACGGCCTCCATAGGACAACTGCGTCTTAATGTATTCGCTGACTGCGGAAAGGGCTGCGGAAATGTCGGCCCGCGTGAGGGTGGTGGCGTGTTCGTTGCTGTCCATCATGTCTTTGGAGGTGTTTTGAGAGGGATGGACAAGCCGCGGATGAATGGACCTGCGGCCGTCGGGGAGAGGAGGACTCTGGTAGGTGTCAAAATAAGCTGCCATGTTGATTTGTTTTATGAGTTAGTGGTTGATATTAAAGTATATAGCCGTGTGATATTCTCTGCTTTGGATTGTTTTTAATGAAGTGTCGGATGTTTTTCGGCAAGAATGCTTCATTACATAACCTAGGTTGTCTGATTACACAACCTTGGTTGTTTGATTGCGCGACCTAGGTTGTTTGATTGCACAACCTAGGTTGTTTAATCGCACAACCTAGGTTGCGCGATATAAAAAAGGCGTTCAAAATCGTTTTTGCAGGATGCATGTCTCTTTTTCACCGGCAAAGATACAACAAGTTTTGGAGAAACGGAAAAATAATGAGAGATTTTTAGAAACTATTTATGTTTCGTGTTCAAAAGTAGGGAACGAAAGGCCTCAAAAGCGGCTTGCGCGAATATATTTTTATCGTAAGGTGTTGTGTAGATGGAGGGAATTTTGTATTTTTGCAGTCTAAAACGAAAACGAAAACTATAACGAAAACGAAAACAAAAAGAATCGGACTATGTATATCGAGAAGATTAAGTCGCCAGCGGACTTGAAGGGGCTGGATATGGAGGCGCTCCGGGCTGTGGCCGAGGAGACGCGCGCTGCCGTTATCAATCGCGTGAGCCGAAAGGGCGGACACGTGGGGCCTAACCTGGGCTTCGTAGAGGCTACCGTGGCTCTGCACTACGTGTTTGACGCGCCGAAAGATAAGATTGTGTTTGACATCAGCCACCAGTGCTATCCGCATAAGATTCTTACGGGACGCGCGGCAGGCTTCACGGGCGACGCGGAAGAGATGAACGCCGTGAGCGGCTACACCTCGCCGGAGGAAAGTCCGGAATACGACTTCTTTACCGTGGGCCATACGTCCACCTCGGTGAGTCTGGCCACGGGCCTTCAAAAGGCGCGCGACGTGGAGGGGACGGGGGAAAACGTCATAGCCGTGATAGGCGACGGTTCGCTGTCGGGCGGCGAGGCTTTCGAGGGCCTTGACGAGGCTGCGGAACTCGGCACGGGTATCATCGTCGTGGTGAACGACAACGAGATGTCTATCGCCGAGAACCACGGCGGCCTGTACCGCAACCTGCAGGCCCTGCGCGAGAGTGGGGGAGAGAGCGGGCTGAATTTCTTCAAGGCGTTGGGCTTCGACTATCTTTATGTGGAGGAGGGCAACGACGTGGAGAAGTTGGTGGCCGCCTTCCGCAAGGTGAAGGGCACGACGCGGCCCACGGTGGTGCACGTCCACACGGAGAAGGGCCACGGCTTCGCCCCGGCCGTGGCGCACAAGGAGGCGTGGCATTGGGGCGCGCCGTTCAATCCCGCCGACGGCAGCCGGCCGGAAGGTGGGGGCCGCGAGAGCTACGACGTGCTTTTCAGCGACTGGATGTTGCGCGAGATGAAGCAAGACCCCACGCTTATCGCCGTGACGGCGGGTACGCCTGCCGCAGCGGGCTTCACGCCTGAAAAACGCAGGGAGGCAGGCCGTCAGCACCTCGACATGGGTATTGCCGAAGAACAGGCGTGCGCCATGGTGAGCGGTATGGCGAAAGGCGGACTGCGCCCCGTGTGGACGGTCTTCTCCACCTTCGTGCAGCGTGCCTACGACCAGATTGCGCAGGACCTCTGCATCAACGGTAATGCGGCCGTGATAAATGTAATGGCGGGCGGCACGGGCACGATGAACGACGTGACGCACGCGTGCCTCTTTGACATCCCTATGCTGTGCAGCATTCCGGGGCTAATATATCTGGCGCCGACGACGTGTGAGGAATACTTCGCCATGCTGCGTTGGGCCATCCGCCAGGAGGGGAAGCCCGTGGTCATCCGCGTGCCGAGCAACGGGGTGGTGCATACGGCGGAAAGCGTTGAAGAAGAGTATGCTTACGAACCTTCATATAAAGTAATGCACGAAGGGCGCGACGTGGCAATAATTGCTGCCGGTTCGTTCTATCAGAAGGGCGAGGCCGTGGTGCGTCTGCTGGCCGAAAAAGGCATAGACGCCACGCTTGTCAACCCGCGCTATCTGCACGCCGTGGATGCCGCTACGCTGGGCGGACTGAAGGCGCATCATCGCCTCGTGGTGACGCTTGAAGACGGCTGCAAGGACGGCGGTTTCGGCGAGCGCATCGCGGCATATTACGGCCCCACGGATATGAAGGTGCTCGTCTGCGGCGTGAAGAAGGGCCTCTATGACCGCTTTAACCAGCACGACCTGCTGGAAGAAAACAGGCTGCTGGACGAACAGATTGTGGAGGATGCGATGGGGTTAATGTGAACGCTGCGCTTAATGTGGGTAATGTGAATAATGTGGACGCTCGCTGCGTTGCGGTTAATGTGAGTAATGTGAGCGTTTTCAATAACTTTCGCTCGGAATAAATGAGAAAAACTCCGTTTTGCTTGGCTCTTCGCCCGTTTATTTGTAATTTTGCTGCCAAATAGTGTATTACTTCCTTGTCTTCTCTGTGAAGAGGGCAGAGGGGAAAATCCGAAAAACAATGATGAAACACTCCCTCCGTTTATTCGTATGCTTGATGCTTATCGGTCTTTGCTCCATGACGGCACGGGCCGTTCCGGCAGAACCTGTGCGCCGCACGGTAACACTGACTGACGGGACGCAATTGACTGTCACCCTGAAAGGTGATGAGTTCCTTCATTATTATGTAACTGATGACGGCCGCAAGGTGGAACTTCAGGCCGACGGCACTTATGCGCTGCTTTCCGACGCTACGTTTGATACGCGCCGCGCCGCAGCCCGCCAGCGCCATGAGAGCGTGAGCCAAACGCGCCGGGAGGTGCGCAGCAAGGCGGCCGGAAGCGTGAATACCGATGCTGCGTTCAAGGGAAAAAAGAAGGGCCTCGTGCTTCTCGTTGACTTCCCTGACGCCCGGATGCAGTCCAACTCGTACAACGTTTATGAACGTATGCTCAATGAGGACGGCTACCACGAAAACAACCACTTCGGCAGCGTTTATAATTACTTTAAGGATCAGTCCTACGGTCAGTTAGAACTCACGTTCGATGTCGTAGGCCCCATCACCGTCTCGCAAAAGATGGCCTACTATGGCGAAAATAACGCGCAGGGCAGCGACAGCCATCCCGCCGATATGGTAAGGGAGGCCGTGATACAGGCTGATGCCTATGTGAATTTCAGAGATTACGACTGGGACGGCGACGGCAACGTGGATCAGGTGTATGTGATATATGCCGGTTATGCCGAGTCCAGCGGCGCTGGCCCTGAGACCATCTGGCCCCACCAGTGGAACCTGTCCGGAAGCACGGGCGGCAGAGTGACCTTAGACGGCGTGGTGGTAGGAAAATACGCCTGCTCCAATGAATTGAGCTGGACTACAAGCACGGGCGTGGCTGGCATCGGCACCATCTGCCACGAATTCAGCCATTGCCTGGGCCTTCCCGACTTCTACGACACCGCCAACAGCGGCAATGCCGGTATGGGATACTGGAGCCTTATGGGGTCCGGCAATTACAACCTCAACGGCTGCGTTCCCTGTGCCTATACGGCCTATGAGCGTATGTTGGCCGGTTGGCTCACTCCCGAAGAACTCGACAAGCCCGTCACCGTTACGGGCATGAAACCCATCACGGCGAATGAGCCCTCCGCATACATTATATATAATAAGGCAAACGCCAACGAGTTCTATACCTTGCAGAACATCCAGCAGGAAAGTTGGAACAAGGGCGTCTATGGGCATGGCTTGCTCATTTGCCATATTGACTACAACGCCAACGTATGGGCCTGGAACGAGGTCAACGCGACATCCAATACAAATTCCGGCAACACCCATCAGCGTTGCACCGTGGTGCGTGCCGATAATAATGACAGCGGAGAATACTATTATGACATGGAGGGCGACACTTACCCCGGCTATACCAAGAATACCGAGTTCTCCAACACGAGCGTGCCTGCTGCCACGACCTTCAATGTCAATGACGACGGCACGTGCTACCTCAATTGCTCCATCACGGAGATAGCGGAGAACGGCAAGCTCATCTCCTTCGAGTTTGGGACTGTCGGAGAGGCAAAGCCCCATCTGCTCCGCCCCGAAGACATCAACACGCAGAAAGCCTATCGCATATACACCGCAAAGCGCGGAGCCCTGACCGTGACGGGCGCGGAAGCCACAACCCTGAAAGGCACTGCCGAAAGCGGCGTGAACCAGACCCCGGGCACAACCGACAAGCGCCAACAGTTCGCCTTCATCTACTATGGCGGCAACTACTACCTTTACAACCTCTCCGCGCAGAAATTTGCCGGTAAGGACGGGTTGAGCGATGAGCCCGCAGATCCCATCCTCTTTGCCGATGCCGACGCCAGCACGGTGCGCCTTCTCTTCTCCGCGCAGAAGAACATCAATCTGGGCGGAAGCAAAGAGTATGTGTGCAACGGCTGGACGACCAAGGACGACGGCAACAGCTTTATCATCGTAGAGGTGGACGACTTTGACCCCCAACCCGTGCTTGCGACTTTGGAAGGGGACGAACAACAATATGCCGAAGGCTTCACCGACGGACAGCCCTACACGTTGAAGCATGAGGCAACTTACGAGACACTTACCTACACCCGCACCTTCAACAATACCAACTGGCAAGCTCTCTACGTGCCCTTCTCCATGGACTATGATGAATGGAGCGAGAAGTATGACATAGCCGAAATCCACAACTTCATCGAGTATGACGACGACGATGACGGCACCTTCGACCGTACCTACCTCGTCGTGCTGAGAAAGACCTCCGGCAGCACGGAGCCCAACTACCCCTACCTCATCCGCGCCAAGAGCAAAGGCACGCACAGCCTTGAGCTGCACGACAAGACGCTGGTGCCGGCCGGCAGCATCAGCATCGATTGCCGCAGCGTGAAGAACAGCTACACCTTCACGGGCACTTATGCCCAGGTGGACGATATGTTTGCCAATGGCTACTATGCCCTTGCCGGCGGTTCCCTGAACAAGGCCAATGCCGCCGGTGTGAAGCTCTCTCCCCAGCGCTGGTATATGGAAGTGACCTCGCGCACGGGAGGCTATTCCTCAAACAGCCCCCGATGTGTCCAGATACTCATGGATGGCGAAGAGGGCATTGAAGCCCTCTCCAACGACTCTCTCAAGGAGGGCTCTGCATTCTATGACCTTCAGGGGCGCAGGGTAAGCGCGAAGGCCAATCTCCGTGGCGTAAGTATTGTGGACGGAAAGAAGGTCTTGCGGTAAATAAGTAATGGTAAGATAACTTCCTACATTTTGTAATAAGCCTTCTTGGCTTATGAGTAAAAAGCCCCCGCGGATTTAAATCGGCGGGGGCTTGCTGTTTATGGAGCGGGCTGTTAGTCCAGCTCGATGTACTGGTAGGTGTTGCCGACGATGGCGAGGTAGCGCTCAAAGTCGGGGCGGGAGATGACGACGGTGCCGCGGCAGTCGTTGGGATGGAAGGAGAGGGTGGAGGCCTCAAGGAGGCGGGCGTCGAGGAAGAGGTGGACGTGGTGCTCCGTGTCGTTGATAAGGCCGAAGGGGGAGACGCTGCCCGGCTCAAGGCCGAGGTACTTCATCATGCGCTCGGGGGAGGCGAAGGAAAGTTTGCCGCAGGAGGGGAGACCCTGGGAGGTGAGCTGGGCCTTGAGGCGCTGCTCAAGGTCGTGGATGGGGAGGTCGTAGTCGCAATGGAGGCAGACGAGATAGTGCTTGTTGCCCTTGTGATTGCGGAAGAAGAGATTCTTGCAATGCACGGAACCGTCATCGTGCCACCAACGCTTGGCTTCCTCTATGGTCTTGCCCTCGGGATGGGTGTAGTGGGTGAAGGGTATGGCGTTACTTTCAAGGAAAGAGAGAACAGCGGCCCCCCTCCAACTCCCCCCTAATGGGGAGAGCTCAGAGTCCGTCTGCTCTATTATTGGCTCTATATCCATATTATTTATATTAAGCGGAGCGTCCACATTACTCATATTCAATCCAGCCGGGCTACGAACTCGGTGATGAGACGGGCGAGGGGAGCCTCTACGCTCTGGGCGGCTTGCTGGACTTCCTCGTGGCTGACTTCGGTGTGGATATTCTCGCCGCCGAGGTCGGTGATGATGCTGATACCGAAGCAACGCATGCCGCTGTGGCGGGCCACGATGACTTCAGGCACGGTGCTCATACCCACGGCATCGGCACCGAGGCGCCAGTAGGCTCGGTATTCGGCAGGCGTTTCAAAGGTGGGGCCGGACACGCCGAGATATACGCCCTCCTGGACGGGTGTGCCTTGCTCGGCGGCGATGTCGCGGGCGAGCTGGAGAAGGGTGTGGTCGTAGGCCTCGTGCATATCGGGGAAGCGGGGACCCGTGGGGAGGTTCTGGCCGCGAAGGGGATGTTCGGGGAAGAGATTGATGTGGTCGGCGATGAGCATAATGTCGCCCACGTGGAAGTTGGGGTTCATGCCACCGGCGGCATTGCTGACGATGAAGGTGGTGATGCCGAGCTGGTGCATGACACGTTCGGGGAAGGTGACCTGCTTCATATCGTAGCCTTCGTAGTAGTGGAAGCGTCCCTCCATGGCCATGACGGGGCGTCCGGCAAGGTGGCCGAAGAGGAGACGGCCGTGATGGCCCTCTACGGTGCTGACGGGGAAGTGGGGGATGTCCTTATACTCAAAGGCGTCAACGACGCTGATTTGTTTGGCAAGGTTGCCGAGTCCGCTGCCGAGCACGATGGCTATTTCGGGGCGGAGGGCTGTGCGGGCCTGAAGCCACGCGGCGGTTTCGCGTATATTAGCTAACATATTAGAAGAGACCCCCTCTAACTCCCCCGAGGGGGGAGGACTGGGTGGGGTGTGGGTTTATAAGGTTAAGAATAATATTGTTTAGGTTTTCAGACTCGTTGAAAAGAATTTTCGTTTGTATGGGGAGAGCGTAGATTTCGGGAATATCGGGCAAGCGTGCTGCGTCCTTCTCTGTGGTGAGGGCGGGCAGCTGGAGTTTGCGGATTGTGGCGAGGTCGGCGGCGGAGAAGCGGTGGTGGTCAGGATAGCGGAGGTGCTTGATGACCTTGATGCCCTGTGCGGCGAGATGCTCCAGTAACGCCTCGGGATGGGCGATGCCGGTGATGAGGCTCGTGTGGCCTGCCGTCTTTACTTCTGGGGGCAGTTCGGCATATTCGATGGCGGAGAAGAATATGGGCGGCCTCACCCCGTCAAAGCTGCCTTCGGCACTTTGCCACCCCTCCCCGATAAGGGAGGGGGAGGTATCCTCTATAGGTCGCTTGCACGGGCCGCTTGCCGTTGAAAGTTCCTTGCGGATGGCTTCGGCTTCTTCTGTGGAGAGGTCGGCGGGACACTTCGTCACGATGATGATGTCGGCGCGCCGGGCTCCCTTGCGGCTTTCGCGAAGGCGCCCGAAGGGAAGGACACGGTCGCGGGTGTAGAGGCGGGAGTATGTGGTGAGGAGGATGTTGCAGTCGCGCTGGAGGTAACGGTGCTGGAAGGCATCGTCGAGGAGGATGACCATGCGCTGGCCTTCGGGAGCCTCGGGGAGGAAAGGGAGGGCCTTGCGGCGGTCTTCGCTGACGATGACGGGCACGAGCCCTTGGTACTTGCGATATATCTGTAGCGGCTCGTCGCCGATGTCGGAGGCAGTGCTGAGGGGCGTGGCGGGTAGGGGACCGCGTGTGCGGCGGCGGTAGCCTCGGCTGATGACGACGGGGAAGAGTCCCGCCTCGCGCGTTATATTAATAAGGTGCTCCACCATGGGGGTCTTGCCCGTGCCGCCCACGGCAAGGTTGCCCACGCTGATGACGGGGCAGGGGGCCTTGCGTTGCTCAAGGAAGCCGTGGTCGAAGAGGAAGTTGCGGAGCATAGGGGATAGACTGGCGGAGAACCGCCAGTAACGGTGGCTTTGGGGACTGGCGGAAAAGCGCCAGTAACGGTGGCCTCTAGCGGGGAGACGTTACTTGAGGTTGGGGGCGAAGGGGATGCGGGCCTGAAGGTAGTTGCCGGCCTGGAGTTGGGGGAGGAGGGTGAGGGGCGCGTAGTATTCGCCGAGGGCGAGGCGGGCCTTGCGTTCCAGATAGGAGTCGCCCTCGAGGTCGCTCTTCATGCTGTCCATCCATGAGGCGGGGGCGGGGTAGTCGGCGGTGCTGTACTTCTTGAGTTTGGCGAGTTTGGCGGCGTAGGCTACGGCATCCTCGAGGTTGCCGAGCTTATCCACGAGGCCGATGCCGAGGGCCTGCTGGCCCGTCCATACGCGACCCTGACCGATGGAATCCACCTGGGCCGTGGTCATCTTGCGGCCGGCGGCTACGCGGTTGAGGAAGAGTTTGTAGCCGCGCTCGACATAAGCCTGCATGGCGGTGCCCTCTTCAGAATTGAAACCGCGGGCCATAGTGCCGAAGTCGGCGCTCTTGTTGGTCTTGACCATGTCGAAGTGGAGACCGAGCTTGTCGGTGAGGAGGCCGGAGGCGTCGGGCACCATGCCGAAGATGCCGATGGAGCCGGTGAGGGTGGTGGCGTCGGCGAAGATATAGTTGGCGCCGCAGCTCATGTAGTAACCGCCGCTGGCGGCCATGCCGCTCATGCTCACCACGACGGGTTTCTTTTTCTTCAGCAACTGGATGGCGTGCCACATCTGTTCGCTGGCATAGGCCGAACCGCCGCCTGAGTTGATGCGAAGGACTACGGCCTTTACGTCGTCGTCGTTGGCAAGTTCGTCAAGGTCTTTCACTACGGTCTGGCCTACTATCTGCGACTGCTGGGAGAAGAGGTCGGTCTTGGCCACCTCATCTACGATGTCGCCGGTGGCGTAGTAGATAGCCACCTTGTCGTTCTCGTCGGCCTTGTCGTCAAGAGCGGCCACGTCGGCAGGGCTCACGAGGTGAAGTTCGTCGGTCTTGGCAAGTTTGCGGAGGATGTCGCGCGTACCGTCAATATAGCATACGTCATCGACGAGGTGCTGGGCTTTGTACCAGTCGGCACCCTGGAAGGTGGCGTACTGGTCGGCGAAATCGTTGAGTTGCTGGGTGGTAAGCTTGCGGCTCTTGGCTACGTCGGCCACGATGTTCTGCCAGATGTCGGTGATGAAGCTGGTGACCTGTTCGCGGTTGGCCTCGCTCATCTCGGTAAGGATGTACGGCTCCACGGCGCTCTTGTATGTGCCTACTTTGAAGACCTGCACCTTCACGCCTATCTTCTCCAGCAGTTCCTTGAAGAAGATGGGCTGGGAGGCGATACCGTGCCAGTCTATCATGCCTTCGGGATTGATGAGCACCTTGTCGGCCACGGAGCAGAGGTAGTAGGAGCCTTGCGTGTACTGGTCGGCATAGCTTACGACGAACTTGCCGCTCTTCTTGAACTGGAGAAGAGCCTGGTGGAGTTCCTGCAGGCATGCGTAGTCGGCGCTGGGCACGCCACCTTCGAGATAGAGACCCACGATGTTGTCGTTTTCGGCAGCCACGCGCAGGGCGGTCTTGAGTTGGTCGAGGCCCTGGCTCCCGGCGTTTTTGTTACCGAGGAGCGCGGCGAAGGGATTACTGTCCTGCGTGCGTTCGTCAAGGACGCCGGCCACTTGGATGTGGAGGACGCTGCCCTTCTCTACGGGCTTTGTTGTACTGTCCATGGCGGCCATGCCGGCTATCATGGTGAGGAAACTGACGAAGATGATTGCTCCCATGATAAGCATGGCGAGGAAGCAACCGAGGGTGTATTTAAGGATGTCTTTCATAATCTTTTGAGGGGCCCTGCGGAGAAGCGCAGGGAACGGTGGCTTTTGGCCCGCGGAGAAGCGCGGGGAACGGTGGCTTTTGACCCTGCGGAGATGCGCAGGGAACGGTGGCGGGGGGAGGATTAGGGGAGAATCTTCAGTTCCACGGGGCAATGGTCGGAGCCGAAGACTTCGTCGTGGATGTTGGCATCCTCCAGCTTTGGTGCGAGGCGCTCGGAGCAGATGAAATAGTCAATGCGCCAGCCCACGTTCCGCTCGCGGGCTCTCATGCGGTAGCTCCACCAGGAATAGGCGCCCTCGAGGGTGGGGTGGAAATGGCGGAAGGAGTCTATGAAGCCGCTTTCCAAGAGCGTTGTGAATTTGCCGCGCTCCTCGTCGGTGAAGCCGGCGCTCTCATGGTTGGTCTTGGGATTCTTGAGGTCTATCTCCTCGTGCGCCACGTTCATGTCGCCGCAGGCGATGACGGGCTTTTTCTTGTCGAGCGCCATGAGGTGCTGGCGGAAGGCGTCCTCCCACGTCATGCGGTAGTCCAGGCGGCGCAGGCCGTCCTGCGAGTTTGGCGTATAGACGCACACGAGGAAAAATTCCTCAAACTCCAACGTGATGACGCGGCCTTCGTGGTCGTGTTCTTCTATTCCCAGTCCGTAGCTGACGCTCAGCGGCTTGACGCGGGTATATACGGCTGTGCCGCTGTAGCCTTTCTTTTCGGCGTAGTTCCAGTAGCTTTCGTAGCCGGGGAATTGCAGGTCGAGCTGCCCGGCCTGCATCTTCGTCTCCTGTAGGCAGAAGACGTCGGCATCCAGCGTGGCGAAGGCTTCAGCAAAGCCTTTCTGAACGCAGGCGCGGAGGCCGTTGACGTTCCAACTTATCAGTTTCATGTCAGTCGCGAATTTATTTCACGTCCACAACGATTGTGGGGCGCAGCGGGTCGTTGGTGATGAGCAGTATGCGGAGGCGGCCCTTATATTGCGGCAGTTTGTCGGTCTGGAGGCTTACCTTCATGGTGGCTACCTCGCCTGTCTTGATGACGCTCTTGTTGAGACTCACCTCCAGCCCGGGGTTATACACCTGCAGGCGGCTGATTTCCAAATCCGAACGTCCTGTGTTGCCGATTGTCATGGTGCCTGTAGCCTTGTTGGCCTTTCGTCCGGTGCCGGCCACGAGAGTGAGCGTGGTGTCGGCTACGGCCTTAGGCGCAATGACGAGGGCGGAGGGAGTGATGTTGACCTGCGGCACGAGGGTGAGGCTCACCTGCATTTCGTTGTCTTTGCCAACCTTGTCGCCCATGTGGCGGCTCACGTAAATGTTGGTTTGTGCCAGACCATAGCGTCCCACCTTCGACGCATCGGCGGTAAAGGTGATGGTACCGGTGCGCCCGGGGCGGATAGTCGTGGGGGTACACTCAGCCGTGAGCCATGCAGGCATGTGCATCAGCGTGGGGACGTAGGATTCTTTCGTATTGTTGACGATGCCGACGGTTTGCTGTGGCATATCGCCGTTTCTTACGTTGTCGAACTCCAGTGTGCCGGTAGAGAGGTGGATGCCCTCGCCCACGTCGTAGGGATAGTCGTCGAGGTTGGTGAGTTCCGCTACCACGCGGCCTTCAATCCAGACCTCTTTCACCTGTGTCTTGCCCTTGTAATCGGTATAAACGCGCACGGACTTCTTGAAATGGCCCAAAGTCTGGGCGTCGAAGGTCAGTCGGATGCTGGCTTTTTCGCCGGCGTCAATCACTTGCCCGCGTTTCCATGCGGCCGACGTGCAGGCACAGTCGGTTCTGACGTCCGTCAGCGTCACGGCGTGGTGAGTCTTGTTTTGGAAAGTGATGTCCTGCGTCTTGGGGCTGTGCCATGCCACCTCGCCAAAGTGTACGGTGGCGGAGGGGGTGGTGAGCTGTGCGTTCGCATTTGTGCATGCGCACGCTAAAAATAGGAAAAGGAGTGCTTTATTTTTCATTGCGCCGCAAAGATACTAAAATACTGCGAGAAGAGCAAGCAAAAATGGCATTTAAGCAACACGACTTCCGTTTTTGTCTTTCCGGAGGCTCCTTTTTGTCCCATTTTGCACTTTCATATAAAAGTTTGTGCCATTTTTTTTGCACACGTGAACAAAAGTGTGTAACTTTGTAGCGAAATGGGGCGGACTCCCTCCGTGTGCCCCCCTCACGATAAAGAAAAAAACAGCATAGACTATGACACAAGGAAAAGTGGATGCCCTTCTCGGCATCGTCTTCGGCGACGAAGGTAAAGGCAAGGTGGTGGACTTCTTCACCCCGCAGTACGACGTAGTGGCACGCTTCGCCGGCGGCCCCAATGCCGGCCATACCATCATCTTTGAAGGCAAGAAATTCGTGCTGCGCAGTATTCCCAGCGGCATCTTTGACGAGAACAAAGTGAATATCATCGGCAACGGCTGCGTGATAGCCCCCGACCTCTTCATGAAAGAAGCTCACGAACTCGAAGCCGCCGGCTATGTACTGACGGAGCGCCTCCACATCAGCCGCCGCGCCCATCTCATCCTTCCCACCCACCGCGTGCTCGACCGTGCCTACGAGGCCGCAAAGGGCAAGAATGCCGTAGGCACCACCGGCAAGGGCATAGGCCCCACGTATAGCGACAAAGCCGCCCGCATAGGCCTTCGCGTGGGCGACATTGAGGAAGATTTCATGGCTAAATACGAACGCCTCAAAGCCCGCCACCTGCAAATTCTTGCCGACATGCACTTCGCCGACTTCGACATCGCAGCTGAAGAACAGGAATGGCTACAGGGCGTGGAGTATATGCGCAAGTTCCGCCTCTCCGACACCGAGACGGAGATTCACGCCTATCTCGCCGAGGGCAAGAGCGTACTGGCCGAGGGCGCGCAGGGTAGCCTCTTGGATATTGACCACGGCACGTATCCCTATGTCAGTTCCAGCAGCACGACGAGCGGCGGCGTGTGCACCGGCCTCGGCGTAGGCCCCGGGCATATCGGCCGCGTCTATGGCATCTTCAAGGCTTACAGCACTCGCGTGGGCTCCGGCCCCTTCCCCGTGGAACTCTTTGACGAGACGGGCGACGAACTCCGCCGCATAGGCCACGAGTACGGCGCCGTGACGGGCCGCAACCGCCGCTGCGGGTGGATTGACCTCGTGGCCCTCAAGTATGCCATCATGATAAACGGCGTCACCGACCTCGTGATGATGAAGAGCGACGTGCTCGACACGTTCCCCGTCATCCGCGTGTGCACGGCCTACGAGAAGGACGGCGTGCAGACCACCGCGATGCCCTACGACACCGAAGGCTGGCAGGCCGTCTATACCGAACTGCCCGGTTGGCAGACGCCCCTCACGGAGCTCCGCAGCGAAGAGCAGTTCCCCAAGGCCTTTGCCGACTACATCGCCTATCTGGAGCGCGAACTCCAGACGCCTATCAAGATTATCAGCGTAGGCCCCGACAGAGAGGCCACGATATTGATGTAAAAATTTTTTCAGATTTCATTTTAGTTTTAGTCTCTTCTCTCCCGCGGGGGAGAAAGTCCCGAGCGGTTCTGCCGTGTGTCCTTGCAAGGGGAACGCGGGCAGAACGCCGGAAAAAGATGTCCCCAAAGGCATGAACTACTCCCCTTTTACGCCGCACTAGTTCCCTTTTAATTTTCACTAGTTCCCTTTTACGAAAAACTAAATGGGAACTAGTTCAAATTAAATCAGGACTAGTTCAAATTAAATGGGAACTAGTTCAAATTAAATCAGGACTAGTTGAAATTAAAAGCGGACTACAAAAAAACGAAGCAGGAAAAGAGGAAAAAAATGGCATTTTTCGTGCTTTTTTTGGCGCAAAACGGCTCACTAAAAGGGAAGAAAGAGAAAAAAATGTCAAAATATTTTTAATTTTCGCACGTCTAAGTCCGCATTTAGCAACGCTGAAAATACCCGATTCGGAGTATTGCAGAAGTCTGCCGATAGACGTAATTTTGCACTCGGAAATTGCAAAATTCTCATCAGATGACTCTAAAAGAACTACAGATAAGTCAGACGGCACGTGTCCTTAGCGTGGGCGGCGAAGGTACTCTGCGTCAGCACTTTCTCGACATGGGCATCATCCCCGGCACGGAGATGGTGCTGCAGAAGCATGCCCCGATGGGCGACCCCTTGCAGTTCTCCGTTCAGGGCTACGAACTCACGCTCCGTAAGTCGGAGGCCGGCGAGATAGAGGTGGCCTTGGTGGAGGATGGCCGGAAGAATATTTCAGGGCCGGCTGCGCGTGAAAGCCTGCGCCGCCCGCGCACCGCAAAAGGCAAGGAGGAGCACCCCCGTCTGGGTGAAGCCCACAACTACGGGCCTCATCAGCAAGGACATTCGTATGACGGCCACGGCGCAGCGGCTGCCGCTCCCACGCTATCGGATGAAAGAATCACCATCGCCCTTGCCGGCAATCCCAATACGGGCAAGACCACGCTTTTTAATCAACTCACCGGCGCCAATCAGCATGTAGGGAATTTCCCGGGGGTGACGGTGGATAAGAAAAGCGGTTTTCTGCGCGGCCACGGCAGGGTGGAGGTGACCGACCTGCCGGGCATCTATTCCCTCTCGCCCTATACGCAGGAGGAGGCCGTGGCGCGTAAATATCTGTTGAAGAATAACCCGCGCTGCATCATCGACATCGTCGATACCAACGCCTTGGAGCGCAACCTCAACCTTGCTCTACAATTGATGGAGCTGAATACGCCGATGGTGTTGGCTCTCAATATGATGGACGAGGTAAAAGCCAACGGCGGAGTGGTGGATGTAAACCGCATGGAGCGGCTTCTTGGCATCCCCGTGGTGCCTGTCAGCGCCGCCAAGAACCAGGGCGTGGATGAGTTGATAGAGCATGCTCTGCATGTGGCCCGCTATGACGAGCGACCTGTGCGTACCGACTTTTGCGACCCCGACGGAACGTGCGGCGCTGTGCATCGTTCGCTCCACGCCATAATGCACCTCATCGAGGACCATGCCAAGAGGGCCGACCTCCCCGTGCGCTTTGCCGCCAGTAAGTTGGCCGAAGGCGACAAACTCGTGGCCGAAGCCCTCCATCTGAGCACCAACGAACAGGAAACCATAGAGCATCTCCTCCTGCAGATGGAGGAAGAACGCGGACTTGACCGCGCCGCTGCCATGGCGGACATGCGTTTCTCGTTCATACGTCAACTGGCTGACGAATGCGTGGTGAAGCCGCAGGAAACGCGCGAGCACCATCGCAGCGTACAGGCCGACCGACTCCTGACGGGCCGCTGGACGGCACTGCCGCTGTTCGCCGTGATTATGGGCCTCGTGTTCTGGCTCACATTCGACGTGGTGGGCGGCACACTGCAGGAGTGGCTGGCACAGGGCGTGGAATGGTTCACCGCCGTGAGCGATGCCGCGCTGACGAAGTGGGAGGTGGACGCCACCTTGCACAGCCTCATCATCGGAGGTATATACAGCGGCGTAGGCACGGTGGTGAGTTTCGTACCCATCATCGTCACGCTGTTCCTCTTCCTCTCTCTCCTTGAGGACAGCGGATACATGTCGCGCATAGCCTTCGTGATGGACAAACTCTTGCGCAAGATAGGCTTGTCGGGCCACAGTATCGTGCCGCTTCTCATCGGTTTCGGATGCTCCGTGCCGAGCATTATGCACAGCCGCACGCTCCCTTCCGAGCGCGACCGCCGCCTGACGATACTCCTCACGCCCTTTATGTCCTGCACGGCCAAGATGCCCGTTTATGCCTTCTTCTGTGCCGCCTTCTTCCCGCAGAATGCCGCATGGGTGATGGTGGGGCTCTACGCCTTAGGCATCAGTACGGGCATCGTCTTCGCCCTGATACGCAAATATTTCGCCCATCGCGGCGAGGCCGTACCCTTCGTGATGGAACTGCCCAACTACCGCGCGCCGTCGCTGAAGAGCGTGGGGCGCCTCGTGTGGGAGAAGAGCCGCGACTTCCTCCAGCAAGCCTTCACCGTCATCTTCGTGGCCAGCATTGTCATCTGGTTCCTGCAAAGCTTCAACTGGCACTTGCAACTCGTCTCCGAGGCTCACGACTCCATTCTCGCCAGCGTGGCCAACGTCATCTCGCCCGTCTTCGCGCCCCTCGGCTTTGCCGGCTGGGAGAACACCACAGCCCTCGTGGCCGGTTTCATCGCGAAGGAGAGCGTAGTGAGCACCCTCGGCATACTCTATGGCAGCACGGCGGCCTTTGCCAGTACGATGACCACGGCAGCCGCCGCCTCAATGGTGGTGTTCTGCCTGCTCTACACCCCCTGCGTGGCCGCCATCGCCGCCGTGAAGCGTGAGTTGGGCCGAAAATATGCCTGGCGCGTTGTTGTGCAGCAATGTGTTATCGCCTGGCTCGTCGCCTTTGTTGTCTATCGTATCGCCCTCCTCGTCCTATGAACGCCATATCTATAATAATAGTCCTCGTAATCGCCGCCGCCGTCGTGGCTGTGGTCAGTTATCTGTGGCGCAAGGGCTCAGGCTGCTCGTGCAACAGTTGCGAGGGCTGCCCGTTGCCCTGTAAAAAGAAATAGCAGGACGCTATTGTCAACTATCAACTAAATTGTCTGTATTTTGAGCGTAAGCAAAACCCGTCAGCACCTTATCAACGTGGCCCGCGAACTCTTTGCCACCCGCGGCTTGGAGACCACTACGATGAACGACATAGCCGTGGCCTCGCAGAAGGGCCGCCGCACACTCTACACCTATTTCCGCAGCAAGGAAGAAGTCTATGCCGCCGTCATAGCCTCCGAGCTGGAGCGTCTCTCCGAGAACCTTGACCAGGTGGCCGGCAGCGACCTCCCGCCCGACGAGAAGATATTCTCCCTTATCTACACCCATCTGGAGCAAACCAAGGAAACCGTGGCACGCAACGGCTCGCTGAAGGCCGAGTTCTTCGGCAATATCGCCGATGTGGAGCGTGCCCGCCGCGCCTTCGATATGGAGGAAATCTTCGTCCTGCGCCGTATCATAAGCGAGGGCGTGCAGCAAGGACGCTTCCACGTGGAGAACGTCGTCCTTACCGCCGACATCATCCACTACGCCATCAAGGGCATAGAAGTTCCCTACATCCTCGACCGTATGGGCGAAGGGGTGGGGGAGGAAGAGGCAAAAGTCGCCGTGCGTGCTCTCCTCCGCCGTGCTTTGGGCGTAAACAACCAACCTTAACTTTTAATTTTTAACTTTTAACTCTAATATAAGTTATGCTTTTACAAGGAAAAACCGCACTCATCACCGGTGCCGCCCGTGGCATCGGCAAGGCCATTGCCCTCCGCTTTGCAGCCGAGGGAGCCGACATTGCTTTTACCGACCTTGTGCTTAACGACGAAATGGCTGCAGCCCTTGAGGCTACGCGCCAAGAGATAGAGGCCGTGGGCGTCACCTGCCGCGCTTATGCCGGCAATGCTGCCGACTTTGCCGAGACCGAAACCCTCGTCAAGCAGGTGGCTGCCGACTTCGGCCATATCGACATACTCGTCAATAACGCCGGCATCACCAAAGACGGCCTCCTCCTCCGTATGAGTGAGGCCCAGTGGGACGCCGTCATCAACGTCAACCTCAAGTCGGCCTTCAACTTCATTCATGTCTGTGCCCCCATTATGATGCGCCAGCGTCAGGGCAGCATCATCAACATGGCCAGCGTGGTAGGTGTCCACGGCAATGCCGGACAGGCCAACTACGCTGCCTCCAAGGCCGGTCTCATCGCCCTTGCCAAGAGCGTGGCTCAGGAACTCGGCAGCCGCGGTATCCGTGCCAACGCCATCGCTCCCGGTTTCATAGAGACCGCCATGACCGCTGCCCTCCCTGAGGAGACGCGTGCCGAATGGATAAAGCATATCCCCCTGCGCCGTGGCGGCACCGTGGACGACATCGCCTCCACCGCCCTCTACCTTGCCTCCGACCTCAGCAGTTACGTTACGGGGCAAGTGCTGCAGATTGACGGCGGAATGAATATGTAGGAGGAAAATAACCTTAACTTTAACCTTAATCTTGACCCCTCCCTCGCTCTAGAGCGAACCCTTTCCCCAACAGGGGTGAGGCTTTACCTTTATTTGTTAAGGTTAAGGTTAAAAGTCAAGGTTAAGGTCATTACTTTAATATAATAACAATGGAGATTCTCTACGAAGACAACCACGTCATCATTGTCAATAAGGCCCCCGGCGAGATTGTGCAGGGCGACAAGACGGGCGACACGCCGCTCTCCGACCTTGTGAAGGCCTACATCAAGGAACGCTATGCCAAGCCTGGCGAAGTGTTTCTCGGCGTAGTGCACCGCCTGGACCGCCCCGTTAGCGGCGTTGTAGTTTTCGCCCGCACCTCCAAGGCTCTCGAGCGTCTTAACCGTATGTTTGCCAATCATGAGGTAAAGAAGGTGTATCACGCTATTGTGAAAGCCCCCCTAAATCCCCCCCTTGGGGGGACTTCCTGCGAGGTAGCGAACCCTAAAGGGGCTCTCCCCCAAAGGGGGAGCGGGGAGGGGGCTGTTACCCTCCACCACTATCTCACCCGCAACACTCAGCAGAACAAGGCCTACGCCTACGACGCCCCGCGCTCCGATGCTAAGGAGGCCATACTTGACGTGAAGAGCCTTGCCCGCGGCGACCGCTTCCAACTCTTGGAGGTGCATCTCCACACCGGCCGCCACCATCAGATACGTTGCCAACTCGCCCATATAGGCCTCCCCATCCGTGGCGACCTGAAGTACGGCGCTCCCCGTTCCCTTCCTGACGGCAGTATCTCGCTTCATGCCCGTAGCATCAGTTTTGAGCATCCCGTCAGCCATAAGCCTATCTACGTTGAGGCTCCCTATCCTGACGATAAGTTATGGTCAGCCCTCACAAAATAATAAGCGCCCTACACACGAAGGCCGTTCTTCCGCTACTCATTCTCGGAGGAATGGCCTTTGCTTCATTTCTGCCGCCATTCTTGCCGTCGGCTTATGCCCGCGGCCCCTTCCGTGTGGCGTGCTGGAACGTAGAGAACCTCTTCGACACCATCCCCGCCCCGCATGGAGGCGACGCCGACTTCACCCCTGATGGCTCTTACCATTGGGACGCCCGTCGCTACTGGTCCAAACTCGGCCGCCTCTCCCGTACGCTCTCCGGAATGGGCGGAGCCGAGCCTTGTGCCCTCATCGGTCTCGTGGAGGTGGAGAACGACAGCGTCATCTACGACCTCACGCGCCGCACATCCCTCGCCCGTCTCGGCTATGAGGCGTTCCTTTCCCACGGCCCCGACGTGCGAGGCATCAATGTGGCGCTGCTCTATCAGCCCCTGCTCTTCCAGCCCGTCAGCCACGACACTCTGCGCGTGGCCCCTCTCACTCCCGAGACCCGCCCTACGCGAGACATCCTCCACGTCGCCGGCCGCCTTATCACGGGCGACACGCTCGACGTCTTCGTCGTCCATCTTCCCTCGCGCCGCGGCGGAAAGGCGGCAGACCGCTATCGTCTGGCCGTAACACAGGCCCTTGCAGCCTGCGCCGACAGTATTCAGCGCCAGCGCACAGTCCCACTTGTCTTGATGATGGGCGACTTCAATGCTTCCGCCTCCGACCCCGTGTTCCGCACCTCCCTCTCGGCCTATACGCCTCTTACGTCCTCCCTCCCCGGTACCTACTATTTCCGGCAGGAATGGAGCCAGATAGACCATTTCGTGGTGGGCGACACGCTTATCCGCCGTTTCGCTCCCGATGCCTCCGTATATAAGGCGCCCCATCTCCTCCGCGCCACCGATACGGACTCCATCCCCAAGCGCACCTTCCTCGGCACGCATTACCAAGGCGGTCTCTCCGACCATCTCCCCATAATCCTCAACCTCTCCTTATGAAGATACAACTCATTGCCGTGGGCCGCACCACCGACGCCCGCCTACAGTCGCTCATCGACGACTATATCGGCCGCCTCGGCCACTACATTCCTTTCCAACTTGAGATTATCCCCGAGCTCCGCCAGACCAAGTCCCTCACGCCCCAGCAGCAGAAGGAGCGCGAGGGCGAACTCATCCTCCAGCGCATCACCGACGGCGACTGGCTCGTCCTTTTCGACGAAGGCGGCCGCGAGTTCACCAGCGTAGCTTTCAGCCAGTATCTGGAAAAGCGCCAGGCCACGGGAGCGCGTCGCCTCGTCTTCGTCATCGGTGGCCCTTACGGCTTCTCCCCCGCCGTCTATGCCGCTGCCCGCGAGAAGGTGAGCCTCTCCCAGATGACCTTCTCCCATCAGATGGTGCGCCTCTTCTGCGTGGAGCAGATTTACCGCGCCATGACCATATTAAAAGGTGAACCCTATCATCATGTGTAAAATAATAGAAGCCAGTTCCATCTCCAGCCCCTCCCCGTCAAAGCTTCCTTCGGAACTTTGCCACCCCTCCCCCTACAGGGAGGGGGAATTACCTCTAAAGGACGCAAGCGCGTCATCAACCGCAGGGGCATTATCCCCCTCCCTGCAGGGGGAGGGGTGGCAGGGTGGCGCAGCCAGCCCTGACGGGGAGGGGCTTGGAGAGGGGCTTGGGGTTAGGCATAGTGTGAGGCTGCGGCCTCTCTACCCCCTTTGCCTTCTCCTCCTATGGCTCCTTACCGTTCATTTTGTGCGGCAGCCGATGCAGAAGTTGTTTGCCGAGAGCCTCTGGGACTTCCTCTTCACCCTTCTTCTTTTTACGATATTTCTTTGTCTCCTTCCTCGCCGGGCAAGTCGTTGGATGGGCGGTGTCGCCGTTGGTCTTTTCGCCCTCATCAGTTTCGTGGAGGCCTTTCTCCATCAGCGGTTTCGCATGGATTACGACCCCACGATGTTCTCCCTCCTTGCCGAGACCAATGCCCAGGAATCCTCCGAGTTCCTTTCCCTCACCTTTCGCAGTCCCGTCTTTTGGCAAACGCTGTGGCCCTATCTTCTCATTGTGGCCGTCGTGCCTGCCTTACATTATTTATATAAACGCGTGCGCCCGCGTGAATGGCCGCGTCTCGTGCGCCATGTCGCCGCGTTGCTTTGTGTCGCAGGTATTCTTGCCCTCACCATCACCCAGATAGTCCCTTGGTGTCAGCGGCGCGGCAAGATGCTCGACTATCTCGCTATGTCCCAAAGTGGTCAGGTGGAGCGTGTCAGTGTGCGCCCTTATTATTCCTCGCCTCTTCGCCTCATGTATTCCCTCAAATATTGGGGCCTCATGCAACAGGAGGTGAATACTTTCGCGGAGAATACGGTGAAGGCCTTGACGTCATCAATTGCAGAAGATTCTTCCCCCTCCCTAACAGGGGAGGGGTGGCAGGGTGGCGTAGCCAGCCCTGACGGGGAGAGGCTGGGAAGCGGGCAAGCGCCTTCCATAATCCTTGTCATCGGCGAGAGTTATAACAAGCACCATGCCCACCTCTACGGCTACGACCGCCCCACAACGCCTAATATGGATAAGATGCTCCGGCAAGGCAGTCTCATTTCCTTTACCGACGTTGTCACGCCGTGGAACATCACCTCGCAGGTGTTCAAATGGATGCTCTCCACGGAGAGTATAGACTCCGGCCGCTCATGGGCTGACGGCGTGCTCTGGCCCGCACTCTTCCGCCGCGCCGGCTGGGACGTCAGTTTCATTACCAATCAATACACGCCCTCGCCCCGTCAAAACAAAATAGACCTCTCCGGTTCCTTCTTCCTCAACAGCCAGCCCCTCGACTCCCTCGCCTTCTCCCATCGCAACGTGCGAAAGTATCAATACGACGAGGATTTACTTGCCGAGTTGGACGGCCTCTCCCCCTCTGGGCTTGCAGGCAGGCCTTCTCTTCTCATCCTCCACCTCATAGGCCAGCACATGGACGCCCGTCTGCGCGTGCCCGCCATGTGGCGTAAATGGAC
This sequence comes from Bacteroidaceae bacterium, assembly GCA_024401055.1. Classification (GTDB taxonomy): domain Bacteria; phylum Bacteroidota; class Bacteroidia; order Bacteroidales; family Bacteroidaceae; genus Alloprevotella. Next base: position 25,422 of record JAKSLT010000001.1, read on the forward strand.
GGCCGCCGACTATGCCTCGCGCACCGACCTTTCCGAAAAAGAGCGACAGACCCTCGCCGACTACGACAACGCCACCCTCTACAACGACCACGTCATCTCCCTCCTCACGCGCCGCTTCTCCGCGCAGGACGCCCTTATCATCTATCTCTCCGACCACGGCGAGGAAGTCTATGACTTCGGTCAGAAGCTCTACGGCCGCAACCACGTCCAGACACCCAACTCCGCCACCGTGCGCAGCGAGTACGAGGTGCCCTTCATCGTGTGGGGCTCGCCTACTTACCGCCGCCTGCATCCCGAGCAGTGGCAGCGCATCCGTCAGGCCGCCGAGCGTCCCTTCATGACAGACGACCTCTGCCACTTCCTCTTCGGCCTCACCGCCCTTCCTACCTCCTTCTATCAGCCTGCCCGCGACCCCCTCTCGCCACGCTACGATGCCGCGCGTCCCCGCCTCCTTAAAGGTAAATACAAGCCCCTCCCCGTCAGGGCTGCCTACGGCACCCTGCCACCCCTCCCCCTGCAGGGAGGGGAATAATGCCCCTGCGGTTGATGACGCGCTTTCGTCCTTTAGGGGTAATTCCCCCTCCCTATAGGGGGAGGGGTGGCAGGGTGCCGCAGGCAGCCCTGACGGGGAGGGGCTTCTGGAGAGGCTTCTGGAGGGACTTTTCCTACTTGTTTCCCGTCACCTTCACGTTCTTGACGCAGAAATACTGTTGCGACGTGCCGGAATGGAAACTGATGCAGTTGTCGGTATCTTTCTTCGGGTACGGTGTGCCGCCCGACTTGGTGCCCATCGTTTCTCCGTCGATGTTGACCACCACCTTGTCATTCTCAGGCCCTATGAAGAGGAAGGAGAAATGGTGCCATCCGGGCTTCGTGGCCTCAAGGTTCTTAAGATCGTCGCCGCCGATGAAGTACATGTTATAGACATCGCGCGCCCACGTGTTTATACAGAAGGTGTGGCCGCAGAAGTTCACCTTACACCAGTCTTCGCCGTCATTCTTGCGCGGGCCTGATGCGGGGGTGAAGAGATACATGTCGAATTCCAGCGTGAAGCACTCAGGCGGACCAACATGTGTCCGTTCACGGCGGGACACAGGTCGCCCAACTCCACTATCTCTTCGGTGCTGGTCCTCTCGGTCTTGTGCTCGTGGAAGGCATCCCATGATATCGTCGTCATCGTTTCCTTCCTCTTGCCGGGGATGGTGCCGATCACCTTGCTTCCCTGTCGGGTGGCGATAGTGGGTTCGGGCTTCTTGATATATTCCACCTTGAGTGAACCCTGCATGGCGGGCGGGCCCACTTCAAAGTCCTTCAGTTCCTTCACGACCCAATTGGAGGCCGCATCGGGTCCCTGCTGGTCGTCGAAAAAAAGCGTCTGCGCCCCGACGTGGAGCGGCAGGGCGGCTGTCAGCATGATGGATAAGATAATATTGCTGTCCGGGGAAAAAGAATGTAATCTTTCGTATCGTTTGAGAAAGCAGGTAATTTGAGAGATAACCAATAGTAGGGGCTTACCTTTTAGCAAGCGACGGCAAAGCCCCGAAGGGGCGACAGATTGGAGGATAGGGCGAGAGCCCTATCTTTTGTGTATGACCCTTTACGGGAGCGCTGTAAGTGCGACATAATTACCACTTTACTTGAATTGTGTCGCACTTACAGCGCTCCCAGAACAAATGGCAACGAGTACGGTAGGGCTCTCGCCCTACCCTCCATTATGTCGTCCTTTCAGGACTTTCAACTTTCCCCGGACAGCAATAATAAGATAAGTTTGCGCATGGTGGGGAATTAAAACTGAAACTATGATATTTCCGCGGCAAATATACTGATCTCTCCTTAAACGGACAAAGCTTTTCTCTAAAAAAAGTTCAATCACGGCTTTTCTTGTGCAAACTGCCGTAAACCATGCCGCAATCCTCCTTTTTTCTGATATAGTTGTCCACTAACAAGTTCCGCCCCCAACGGTGCTAACTCTGAATAAATTGTTCCTACGCCCACACTCCCGTGTTTTTTTATCCCATTCTTTCATTACACAACCTAGGTTGTTTGATTACACAACCTAGGTTGTTTGATTACGCGACCTAGGTTGTTTGATTGCACAACCTAGGTTGTCTAATCACGCAACCTAGGTTGTGCGACGATGGTGTCTGCAAAAAAAACCGAAGGCTGCCACTTCGGAGTAGATGGCAGGGGGCTTGCCGTAAGGGAATGGGAGGGTTTTAGGGGTGGTTTTCGGTGAGGCGTATGCAGAGCATGGTGATGTCGTCGCTCTGCGGGGCACCGCCGGCGTGGTTGTTGACGTCGTTGCGCAAGTTGCTGACGATGTCGGCGGCTGATGAGGCCTTAGGATTGCTGAGACTGGCCATGAGGCGCTGGTCGCCGAATTCCTCTTCGTGGGAGTTCATGGCTTCCGTCACGCCGTCGGTGAAGAGGAACAGGGCATCGCCGGGCTGGAGCGTGAGTTCTCCGTCGGTGTATGGGGCATCATCGATGGCGCCGAGGGGGAAGCCGTCTGGGTGTTCCATGGCCTGGCATACGGGGTGGCCGTCGGCTGTCCTGATGAGCACGGGGGGATTGTGGCCGGCGTTGCAGTAGAGGAGGCGGCCCGTGGTCAGGTCGAGGGTGCCCATGAAGAAGGTGACGAACATGGAGAGTTCGTTGCCTGTGCACAGACTGTTGTTGATGGCGGCCACGGCCTCGGCAGGGCTGTCGGTAGTGGCGCATGTGCTGCGGAAGAGGTAGCGCGTGGCGGCCATGAAGAATGATGCAGGGAATCCTTTGCCGGAGACGTCGCCGATGCAGAAGTGCAGTTGGCCGTCGTGGAAGAAATAATCATAGAGGTCGCCGCCGATGTCCTTGGCGGGGTGTATGATTCCGTTGATGTCCACGCGCGGATTTGTGTTTGGGGCGTCCGTGTCGGGCAGCATGTGCTTCTGGATGGCTGCTGCGATGTGTATCTCTTCGTCGAGGCTGGCTTTGGAGCGGGTAACCTTCTGCAACTTCCACAGGATGTGTGCGAGGCAGAGGATGAGGAGGAAAAGGCTGATGGCCGCGGCGAGTTTCGTGCTGCGTTCCATGCTGCGAATGGAGGCGTACACTTCATCTTTGGGACACTCCACGCAAATGGCCCATCGGGTGCGGGGAATGCGCTTGAAGTAGCACAGGGCGTCGTCACTCTCGAGCTTCAGCTGCCCGGTGGAGTCTGCCTGCTGTCGGTATTCGGCCCAGAGCCCGTGAGGGTCGGCCGAGGTGGGCTGCAGGAGGAGCGTGGAGTCGTGGTGGGAGATGAAGCGGAAGTTGTCGTCGACGATGGAAATCCTCTCGTGGGCGAAGGGAATGATGTCGCGGCACTGGCGGCTGATGCGCTCGGCGTCAATGTCGAGGCATAGCACGCCGATGCTGGCGCTGTCGCCCTCGGAACGGATGGGGATGCAGAAACTCACGATGACCTTGCCGATGCTGGAATCCTTGTAGGGGTGTGTCCAGCAGGGAGAGTCCTTTTGGAGAGGCGCGGCGAACCATTCCATTTGCGTGTAGTCGCGCAGGTTTCCGAGGCGTACGCGTTCTTTTTTTCCGGAGAGGGTGGTGACGTAGGCCGCAAAACCGTAGGGTCCCTGGCGCAGGGAGGTGGCAGAAGGCAACAGGCCCACGCCTATGCCGCATGAGTGGGGGTTGCGGGAAAGTGCTCCTTCGATGAACCGGAAGATGTCCTCCTCGCTTGCGTTGCTGCCCGTGAGGTGCGGGTAGCCTACGCGGTCGGTGCCCCATGCAAGGGAGAGATGGCCCTCTTCGGCCACTTCCACTTGGTTTTCCATGTAGGCAAAGGTCTCATTGACGATGCGTATGACGTTGCCGTCGGTAAGCTGCGTGACGAGGGCCCGTGACTTCTTGATACAGTAACCCATGCCCGTGGCGAAGGCCAGTCCTCCGATGAGGAGCACGGCCAACGACAGGCGTAGGTAGGGGTGGAGGAAGCGGAAGAGTGAGGATTTCAATTTTTTGAGTCTTTTTGCGTATAAGGTGCGGAGACCTTAGACGATTTTGAACATCTTGTCGAAATTGGTGATGTGCAGTACTTCCAGAACGTTTTCATTGACGCCGCTAAGGGTGATAGTCTGTCCGTGGGTGAAGGCAGCCTTGCGCAGACGCAGGAGGAGGCGGAGACCGGAACTGGCAATGTACTGCAGGTCGGTGCAATCGATGATGATGGGCTTGGAGGCCTGAGTCTCGAGCTCCGTGATTTGGGGTTCAATCTCCTGAGCGGCCTGCGTGTTGAGGCTACCGTTGAGGACAACGTTGATGACGTCGGGGGTGGGGGTGATTTTTAGTTTCATGGAAAAATAAAAAGTAAAAAGTAAAAAATAAAAAGTAAAAAAGAGGAAAGGGAATTATTAATTCCCAATTCAAAATTCTTAATTCTTAATTATTGCACTGCTTAAATCTGCAAAGTGAGCATGTTCTGGTGGAAAATGTATTTGTAGTCGAGCTTGTGGCTGATGCCTTGGGCTATCTTGAGGCCGAGACCAATCTTTTCGGGAGTGTCGTGGGCGAAGGCTATGGGGTTGAAGGCCCTGCCGTCGTCGTGGAGGGTGATGTTGATGCGGCCGTCCACGACTGTTGCGCCGAGGTCCACGGCATGGGCCTCTCCGTGCTCAATGATGTTTTTGAGGAACTCCTCGGTGCAGAGGCAGGCGTGGAAGATGCTGCGCTGGGACTGGCCGGCCTGACTGAGGAACTGGGAGAGCTGGGAGACGGATTCGGCAAGGGAAGAGATGCGGGGAGAGACGGTGACTTCGAACTTCTCTGCGGCGCCTTTTATGGGGATGAGGAAGAAGGGGCAGAGCGTGGGGTCGCTGCGGCGCAGAATGCCGCCCCACACGACGATTACGATGCCCGTGATGAGCTGGCCGATGAAGAATCCTAACCACTGGCCATGTAAGAGATAGAAGAAGACGACGGGGAGCAGCGTCTGGGCGATGGACAGGAACAGGGCGAGGCGTTTGCGCTCATAGAACTGGAAGAGGGGCATGAGGTTGAAGAGCAGGGCCTGCATGACGATGTGGAGCGAGAAGAGAGGGAGAGCCGTCATTACCGCCTCCATGGCAGGGCCCTGGGTGACGCCGAGCAACGCGCCTATCTGGCCGGGGAAGAAAATGATGGCGGCGGCATAGACGAGGAGGCAAAGGGCCAGGAAACGGTAGGCGCGCTTCATGAGCATGAGCATGCCGTGGCCGTCGTCCATGCCTGCGAGGATGGAACCTACGGGCTGGATGGTGCGGAGCGTGCCTGTGAGGATAATCATGGAGAGGGCGAAAAGTTGCATGCACACGGCGAGTGCCACGAGGCCATCGTTGCCGAGATAGAGGGAGGTGATGCGGTTGGCACCCAGATACTGCACGGAAATAAGCACGGTGGAGAAAAAGAGGGGCAGGCCTATGCCGAAGAGTTTCCCCAGTCCGAGCGAGCGCAGGCGGGGACGGCAGAGACGCAGCGTGTGGGCCTTGCGGAAATGGGGCAGGGAGGTGAGGATGCACACGACGTACATCGCGCACGTGGCCCATGCCGCGCCGGCAATGCCCATGCCGCAGAATTTTATAAAGACAATGTCCAGCAGAATGTTGAAGACGTTGCCCGTGATGACGGAGAGGGTGACAAGGCGGGGCGAGCCATCAACGGTGACGAACTGATGGACGGTGTACATCACGAGCTGTGCCAAGGAGGAGAAAATCGTGATGCTCATGAACTGGGTGGCAAGGGGATAGAGTTCCTTTGAGGGGCACAGGAGGTGGGAGATTGGGCCGAAGAAGGCCCAGCCGCCGAAGATACATACCAGTCCGAGGACACCGCTCAGCAGAAGCGAGAAAGTCATGAGGCGTCCGCCGCGCCGCGTGTCACCCTTGCCGATGGCTACGCCCGTGAGGATAGTGGCGGCCGGCACATAGAGACACGAGATGGCAAAGAATGCCTGCAGCAGAGGCTTACTGAGATTGACGGCGGCGAGAGCGTCGGGGCCGATGAGATGGCCCACGATGGTGGCGTCCACAATGTTGGCTACCTGCGTGGCGGCCACGGTGAGGACGGATGCCCAGAGAAACTGGTTGAAGGCTTTGCCTATGAGGTACGGTTTTCTTTCTTGCATGGTCTGTTATTTCAGGGAGAAGCGGGGACAATGAGCTTCGCTGCTGAAGATGAGGTCGAAGTCGATGTTGAGGGTAACGATTTCCTTGAGGAAGGCGTTGAAATAGATGTCCTCGCGCCAGTCCTGCATGAAGGTGATGTAGAACCAGCCGTCGGCGGCGGTTACCTCAATGAGAATACCGATGCCTATGGGCTCGCCGGCAGGATAGAGGGCGAGGATGTGGCGGTCGGCCGAGCCGAAGGACTTTTTGCCCGAGTAACTGATGGCGAAGGTGGTCTGCTGGAAGAAACCTTCCATGCCCTGGGCCACGGCGGCGAACTTGTCCTCAATGGCAGGGAGGCCGTTGATGGCTTCGCAGGCTCCCTTGATGCCGGCCACACGCTGGAGGAGAACGGAGGGGTAGGACTCGTAGATGATTTTGCCGCGGAAGATGGTGTTCTGGCGGTCGAGGGGCATGTCGCGCATGCTGCGGTCATAGACGAGGGGCAGGGTGGTGACCATGTTGCGGTGGGACTTCTCGGCGTGCACGACGGAGCGATAGTCGCAATACACCTGGCCGATGATGGGCTCGGTGGCATCGGGATGGAGCTTGTCTATGGCGCGGCACATAAGGAGCGAGAGTATGGTGTTGGGCGTGCCGTCGGTGGATTTGCAGAGCGACATGAGCTGCTTCTCGTTGATGCGGACAAAGTGCTGGTGCTGCTGGGTACGGCGCACACGGCCCTGTTCTTCAAGGCGGAGAGCCTTGGCGGGTACCTCGGTCATGGGAAGCATGCCGTCAGACTCGGGGAGAGGGCAGGTGAAGGGGTCGAAGTATTCTGCGGGGTCAATGGGCGTGTCGGCGAGCCATACGCCGGGCATGTCCACTTCTTCGTTGTAGCGCAACTTGCAATAATAGTATAGGAGCGTGTGGAGGATGGGACCGCGGCCGCGTCCGTCGAAAATGGCGTGGACGTTGTTGAAGAAGATGTAGTCGTCGGCATAGGTGAGGCCGAAGAGGTGGTAGTTGGACTCGGCTCCGCATAGGGTAAGGGGCTCATCGGAGGGAATGACGACCACGGGGCGGTCGTTGGGCTCCAGATGGTAGCCTTCGGGAGTGGCCACGATGCGCTTGAGAAGGTAAGGATAGCGCGGGAGGGTGAGGTCGAGTGCCTGGCGGAGGCATGTGCCGTCAATGGTGTCCTTCATCTGCACGATGTAGCGGAAGGACTTGGAGATGTGCTCGTTTAAGCAATAGAAGTCAAGGGTGTCGCAAAGAAAGGTTTCCATGGGAATTGGGAAATTAGCAAATTAGGAAATTAGCAAATGATTGGGGGGCTGCAAAGGAATTCCGACTTTGCTAATTTTTTACTTTTTAATTTTTTATTTATTACTTTTTTACAGCACGGGATAGAGGTATTGCTCTATGAGTTCGTAGAACTCTTTATACATCTTGGTGTAGTTGGTAAGGACGAGGACAGTGTCGGTTTTGGGGTGGACGAGAATGACTTGCCCGAACTGGCCTTCAGCACGGTACGTGTCGTTCGTGCCGCGCCACACGAAATAGCCGTAGCCTTGGGAATGGATTTCATTCGGATCCACCTTTTCTTCTTTAGGTTTAGGCGTGTTTTTTTCCAATGCAATATGGAGGGCGGAAGGCACTTGAAGGTTTGTCATCTGCTTCATCCATCGGCGGGATATGAGTTGGTGGCCTTCCCATTTCCCGTGTTGGAGCATGAGTTGCCCAATCTTTGCCATCTCCTCTGCGCAGAGCCTTACGCCCCATGCTCCGATGAAGACACCTTGCGGGCTCTTGTCGTAGTCAAGGGCCTTGATGTGAAGAGGAGTGAGGAGGCGAGGCGTTATATAGTCGATGAAGGGCATACCCGTGGCTTTCTCCACGATGGTGCAGACTATGTAAGTGGCGAAGAGGTTGTAGTAGAAGTATGTGCCAGGCTTGTGGGGCATGGGCGATGCGAAGAATTCGCGGACCCAGTTGATAGTGTCCTTACCTTGCACGGAGGGGTTGAATATGGAGAGAAGAGTGGGTGACTCTTCAAGGCCGCAATTCATCGTGAGGAGATGGCGGAGCGTAATGTCCTTCATTCCGTCGGGGAGCGTGGCAGGGAGGTCGTCGGGGAAGAAATCAATGACGCGGTCGGAGAGGGAGAGCTTACCCTCGTCTACGGCGCATCCCACGGCTAATGCGACAAGAGTCTTGCCTATTGAATACATCTCGCGGGGTGTTTGCGGTGTCTCGTTTCCGCAATACTTTTCATAGACGACTTTTCCTTTGCGCACAAGCATGAAACTGCGAATTTCCGTTGTGTGCGTTGTGTCAATATCAATCATAGCCTGATGGAAAGCGGCTGCGGCTGCAGCTACGCGGGTATCTTCCTTTCCGCGCGGCAGTCCTGTCTTGTCTGTATTCCCATAGCAGCAGAGCGTGATGAGAATTGCAGAGAAGAAGAAAAGTGTTCTTCGCATGAGTTATAAAATGTTTAGTTTGCTCCAGTATTCTTCTACTTTCTTATAGAGGGCCTCTGTACCCATAATATTGCGGATGCGGTTGCTGATGACTTTGCGGCCAACGTCGCTCATCATGCCGTCGTGGTGCTCCTGTATCTCATAGATTGTGAGGAGGTTGCCGGGGATGAATTTCTCCAGACCACCGGCCCTTTCGCGAACAATGTGGGCGAAATAGGTGCGGTTGGCTACGGGGAGGTTCTTGGCCATGCCGAGGGCCTTGAAGAAATGTACGCGGCCGTGATAAGGTCGGGGTTGGAAGTCCACCATATTCTGCGCTACGCGGCGGGAGTTGGCGATGACGCTCTCCAACAGCCCCATGGAGCGGAAGTGCTCAAAGAGAGGGTTGGTCTCATAGTATGTGCGGTCCACTTTCTCCACCTGGTTAGCTATGGCGAGGCGACGGTCGTAGTCGCTGTTCATAATGTAGGAATCAATAAGGAAGAGGCTGCCCATGTCCTCGCCGGCCTCTTTGAGTTGGCAGGCCATTTCGTAGGCAATCATACCGCCGTAGCACCATCCGCCGAGGTTGTAGGGGCCGTGGGGCTGGCGCTTCTTGAGAATCTCAATGTATTTGGCGGCGATGGCGGGGATGCCCTCCTGCACGTCGTCGGGGTGGTAGATGTTGTACTGCTCAATGACGGAGAAGGAACATGAATCCTTGATGTCGCCGGCCAGAGCGTAGTAGGCCTCGCTGCCCGTGCTGCCCGTATGGATAAACACGAGGGGCGCCTTGTCGGGGTGGTCGGAATAGACGAAGTCGAGGGGTGTGCCGCCTTCCTCTGCGGCGTCAATGGTCTGGGCGATGCCGCGGACGGTGGGTTGCTCATAGATGCGGGCGGGCGGTATGTCTTTGTGGAAAGCCGTGAGCACCTCGGCGCAGAGCGTCATGATGCGGATGGAGTCGCCGCCTTCCTCAAAGAAGTGAGTTTGGGCGCCGATGTCGGCTCTGTCCATACCCAATACTTTGCAGAAAAGTCCGGCCACTTGCTCCTCCGTCTCACCTTCAAGGGGCGTGAGACGTGAGCGGTCCACTTGCGGGAGGGGCAGGTTCTTGCGGTCCACCTTGCCGTTGGCATTCAGCGGGAAGGCCTCCATCTCCACGTAGCGCAGCGGCACCATGTAGTGGGGCAGGTGCTGTTCCAGGTAGGCCGTGATTTCTTCCTTGCCGATGGGAGCGGCGGATTTCCCGCCTTCAAGAGTGTAGTAGCCGCAGAGGTATTTGCTTCCGCGACCGTTGTCGATACCCTGCACCACTGCATTCTTGATGTCGGGCATACGCTTCATAGCGGCCTCAATCTCGCCGGGCTCCACGCGCTGGCCGTTGATTTTCAGCATCCAGTCCTTGCGGTTGACGTAGTGGATGATGCCGCGCACGTCGCGGCGGGCAATGTCGCCTGTGTGGAGCCAGCCGTCGCGGTATAGTTTCTCGGTGCGCTCGGGGTCTTTAAAGTAGCCGGCGCAGAAATGACCGCGGAGGATGAGCTCGCCATCGGTGTCGATGGGGGCGTCGTTACCCTCTTCGTCCACCACGCGGGCTATGTTGTCGTTGATGCCGAGGCCCAGGGGAGCCGAGTCGGAAGGCTTCTCCACCTCGTAGGACATTACGGCGCCGCCCGTCTCGCTCATGCCGAACATGTTGAAGAGTTTGTAACCCTCTTGGGAATGTTGCGCCGTGAGTTTCTCGCCGCCGGTAATGACGGCTTTGAGGGAGGTGCTTGTGTTGTGGAATTGCAGGAGCACGGCGGGACTGATGTGGCAGAGGGTGATGCCGTGCTTGTCAATGTATTCGCCAATGGCCTGTGCGCTGGCCTTGCGGTGGTCGGCGAGGATATGGACTGTGCCGCCGCCGTGCAGCACGTCATAGCTGCCGATGATGGTGACGAAGTAGAAGGGCGATGCCGCACCGAAGCGCGTGGAGGCATCAGGGGCGAACTCGCGAGGCATGCGGGGGCAGTTGCCTTCCAGCGTGGAGTGGTTGTGGAGGATGCCCTTGGGTTGTCCCGTGCTGCCGGAAGTGTAGATGAGGATGGCGCCCTCCTCCGTGTCGGGGATGTCGGCGGGAGTGAGGAACTCGGTGTCATCCAGAGTCGTCAGCTTAATGCGGTCAAGCATGTCGGTATCAATGGTGAGGGGACTCTCGCAGTGGGCCACGATGAAGTCGATGCGGTCCTGCGGGAAGTGGTCACCCATCGGCACGGCTACGCAGTGGGCGAGCCATAAGCCTATTTCCACGGCCATGTATTCTGCACAGGGCGGCAGGAGGATTGTTACGAAACTGCCCTTCTGCACTCCTTCCCTTTTGAGGAAAGCTGCTGTCTGGCGGGACGTGTGGAGAAGTTGGCCGTAAGTGGTCTCGCGGGTGCCGTCGGCATCAACAATGGCGATGCGGTCGGGGTAGCGTTCGCAGTTGGCGATGATTTGCTGAATGAAGGTGGAAGTCATAGAGGTAGGGGTGAGACCCGGCGGAAAAGCGCCGGGAACGATGGCTGGCTAGTATTTCGGTTGTCGCACATGCGACCGTTTTCGTTTTATCGCTGATAGTCTTCGTCAAAGACGCCGAGGCTCTTTAAGTTGCCGAGATAGGCGTAGAGATAGTCCCACGTGGTGAATGACCAGCGGAAGCCGAGGCGTAGGAGCACTTGTGCGGTGTAGGACTTGGGGTCCCAGCCGTTGACGGTGTGCACCTTGCCGTCGGAGGCATTGCTGTAGGCCACGAGGCTCTGAACGAGTGAACTCTTGGCGGGGTCGTTGAGGGCTTGGGCGAGGCGCTCCTTGAAGACGTCATCCTCCACGCGCTCAATGTGCAGGCCGAGGCGGTTCATGCACTCGATGATGTCGCCGTAGGGAGGCCAGTGCACGTTGCCGGGCTGGAAGATGGTGCAGCAGTCGGGCGTGAGGGAGAGGCGTATGACGGCATCAGCCACCTCGTTGATGGGCGAGAACTCCGAATAGCCGAAGTCGCGGCTATAGGGGAAGCAGCCCAACGTCTGATAAGCCTTGAGGGCCGACATGGCATTGTTGCTGCGGAAGTTAATCTGGAACTCGCCGTCGGTGCTGCGGGCAGAAAGGTTGCCCAGGCGCATGATCTTGCCGCGCAGGCCCTGATGGCGCACGGCGTGGATGACGGCGCGCTCGGCGAGGAACTTGGAGGCGGCGTACTTGGTGGAGAGTTCCTGGCCGAAGTAGAGGTCGCGCTCGGAGAGCATGTGGGGTGGCTCGGGCTTATCGCTCACCTTGGCACCTGCCACGCTACCCGTAGAGGTCTGGATGAAGCGTGCGCCGAGGCGGAGGCATAGGTCTATGCAGTTCTGCGCGCCGGTGATGTTGATGTCCTCAATGTCGGTGCCGGCCGAGAAGTGCTTCACGTTGGCAGCGCAGTTGATGAGCACGTCTATGGGCTCGTTGAACTGCTGGAACACCTTGGCGTCGGTCACGTCGCCCTGTACCACTACGATGCGGCCCTCTTTGAACAGTTCCTCGTAGGCATCGTCGAAGTAGTAGGCCAGGAGCGTGCGCAAACGGCTCTCTGCGCTGAGCACCTTGTTGGGGCGCACGAGGCAGTAGATGTGAGGCACGTCATCGCGGAGGATGAGATTGTGGAGTACGTGGATGCCGAGGAAGCCCGTAGCACCGGCGAGGAAGACGTTGCCCATGGTGGCGTAGCACTCACCGGCACGGAAGTTGTCCAGTGTGTTGAGGGCGAGGACGCTCTCCAGGGGGGCGTAGTCGTAGTTCGTAATCTGGTCGATGAAGGGCTTGGACGAAGTGTCGTCGCTCTTGTTGCCGGCTTCGGGGTCGAGCATCTGGGCTAAGAGGCGCGGCGTGGCGTGGTCGAACACTTGCTTATACACCATCTTGAATCCGGCCTTTGCGGCCTCGGCGATGAGTTGCATGGCCACGAGGGACGTGCCGCCGAGTTCGAAGAAGTTGTCGGTGGCGCCGATGCGCTCGATGTGGAGAATCTTCTGGAAAATCTCGCAGAAGGTCTTCTCCGTGGCGTTCTGCGGAGCCACATACGCGCTGTTTTGCAGACTGGGCGTGGGCAGACGCTTCACATCGGTCTTGCCTACGGGGGTGAGCGGTATCTCGTCAAGGCGCACAAAGATGCCGGGCACCATATAAGGCGTGAGCTTCACGGCCATCTCGGTGCGCAGGGCTTCTTCATATTCTTCAACGGGGATGTCGGCCACGCTTTCGTCCACGGTGTAGTAGCCGATGAGCTTATCGATGGGACCGAGCTTCTTGATGATGGCCACGCACTGCTTCATGCCGGCGTGCTGGGCCATCACGCTCTCTACCTCGCCGAGCTCAATGCGCAGGCCGTTAAGTTTCACCTGATTGTCGGTACGGCCCATGATGATGATGTTGCCCTCGGGCGTCCACATAGAGTAGTCGCCGGTGCGGTAGATGCGCTCGCCCTGCCAGGTGATGAAGGTCTCGGCAGTGCGTTCAGGCATATTATTATATCCACGTGCGAGGCCGATGCCGCCGATGCAGAGCTCACCCATCACGCCGACGGGAAGTTCGTTGCGGTCGCTGTCCAGCACCTGATAGGTATAGTTGGTGAAGGGCTTGCCCACGTGAATCTGACGCGTGCCGTTGAGCACACCGGCGCTAGAGCCCATCGTCGTCTCGGTGGGGCCGTAGGTATTGATGATATACACGTCCATCTTTTCCAGCTCATCGAGCAGGGGAGCGGGCAGCTTTTCGCCGCCGGTGACGACGCACTTCATCTGATTCTTGATGAGGTCGTGGTATTCCTCCAGTTCGAGGTTCACGGCCAGACGGGAGGGCGTGCCGCTGATGGTCTGGGCGCCCGTGCGGCGGCAGAGCTTCACCATCTCTACGGGACTCATCATCTCGTCCTCGTTGGCGAAGGCCACGGTGTCGCCGTTGAATACCTGCACGCCGATTTCGCCCACGCTGAGGTCGAAGGACACGGACGACTGGCACAGTCCTACGCGGTTGGCTTGGCTGTCGCTGCCGTAGTTGGTGTCGCTCTTGTAGAAGGTGAGGAAGGAGGCAGCGCCGAGGTGCTCAATCATTACACCCTTGGGGCGGCCCGTGGAGCCGCTCGTGTAGATGAGATAAGCGAGGTCGTGGGGGCTTACTTCTATATCAAGGTTATGGGTGTCGTACTTGCTGCCTTCCTGCTGCAATTCAGCAATGTCGATGGCGCGTCCGGGGTGCTCGGCCACCTTGTCGGATGTGGTAATGATGTAGCGGCCGCCGGCGTCCTCGAGGATGTACGCTATACGGTCGGCGGGGTATTCCGGATCCATCGGAATAAAGGCTGCGCCGCACTTCATCACGGCAAAGAGGGCCGTGAGGTAGTAACTGCGGCGAGGCAGGAGGAGGATAACCCTGTCGCCTCGCTTCACGCCGCGGGCCATAAGGGCGCGGGCCATCTGGTTGGCCTCGTCGTTGTATTGGCGGTAGGTTAGGTCGCGGTCGCAGGCCATAATGGCGAGAGCATCAGGCGTCTTCTCGGCCCACTGCTCAATACCTTGGTGGAAGGTGCGGATGGGGAAGTTGAGGTCTTCGTGAACGCTGTGCATAGCCTCCACTTCAAGGCGTTGGCGCTCGCTCATGATGCTGATGGACTTCACCGGAGCCTTCATCTGGGCGGCGAAGTGCTCGGCCGTGGCCACGATGCTCTCGGCAAAGCGCCCGGCTAGCTCACGGGTATATTTGGAATCGTCGTATTCAGCATCAACGCTCGGTACGCCTTTCACGTTCTGAATGAAGATACAGAGGGGAATCTTGGCTTTCGACAGCGCCATGCCGCTCATCTTTATTTCCTTTCCGCCTGTGCGGTAGGTATTCTTCACGCCCATCTGGTAGGCATAGCTCACGCTGTCCTTGAATCCGTAGTCGCCGGCGATGCGGGCAAAGGGATAGTTCTCGTGGTCGAGCATGATGTCGCTGAATGTCTCCGACACCTCGCGGAGATATTCCTCCACGCTCTGTTCCTTGATGTGGACGGCGCAGGGCAAGGTGTTGACAAACATACCGACGGTGTCGATGATGTCTATATTCTGTCGGCCGCTACTGATGAAGGCGGTGAAGACATCCTTCGTGTTGGCGTAGCGCGAGAGGGCGTAATTGAAGGCGGCAAACCAGAAATGGGCCTGCGTCACGCCTTGGGGCAGTTTGAGGTTCAGCAAGGTCTCGGGAATGTCGGCGGTGACGTGCTGCGGAAGCCCCTCTTCGGTGTCGTTCTTGTCGGCAGGTACCGTGGCGGAGTTCTCGTAGGTGGCAAACATCTCGTCGTAGAAAGCCTTGTGCTCTGCAAGGTCCTTTTCAGCCTTGGCGTTCTGTTCGGTGGCAAAACGCAGATAAGAGAATGTTTCAGACTCTATTTCTTGGCCGTCGAGCAAGGCTGTAATCTGCTTCATGATGAGGTCGAGTGAACTGCCGTCGGCCACCAGGTGGTGCATATCGAAGAGGAGGCAGCATGGGCCGTCCGTAAGTTGGACTATCTCGGCCCGGACGAGCAAGTCTTGCCCTACGTTGAAGGGGCGCACAAAGTCTTGCTTGTACGTGTCCAGTTCTTCTCTGCTCATCGTCTTTTGCGTGACTTCAAACTTGTGTGCCTCGTTCTTGCGCATCACCACGCCTTCATCGGTCTGGAAGAAATTGCAGAAGAGGGCGGGGTGGCTTTCTACGGCCGTTTTTACGGCCTTGCTCAAAGCGGCAGGGGTGGTTTCTGCGGGGAACTCGTACATTGTGGCAATGTTGTACATCGTAGTGTCGGGGTTCATTTCGCAGTCCATAAATACGCCGATTTGCGGGAAAGTGAGCGGAGCCTCAAGCTCTTCTCTTGTCCTCTCATGGGAGGAGGTTTCAGCGCTCTTGGGGCTCTCCCCCTCGGTAGAGGAGGCCATGGGGGCTTTCATCCACATCTCCAGGATTTCGTTTTCTATGCTTTGCAACGAGTCCGACTTGACGAGGGCTTTGGAATTAACCTTCACGCCGAAGCGCTTGTAGAGAAGAGCGGCCAGACGTATGCTTGAGATAGAAGTAAGTCCTACATAGCCCAATACGTCGGTAACGCCGAAGTCCTCCGTATTTATCACGGAGGCGATGATAGCCTTCAGTTCCTTTTCAAGAGTGTTGAGCGGAGCTGCCGTCTCTGTTATTTTGGTTGTCGCACATGCGACCGGTAAGGCCTTCTTATCAACCTTTTGGTTTACATTCAGCGGTATCTCTTCTATCTGCATCGTGATGGCCGGCACCATATAGGGCGGCTTTTGCTCAAGGATGAAGTTGTTCAGAGCATTAATGTCCACCGTCTCATCGCTTACGATGTAGGCCGCGATAAACTTACCGCCGTTAGAATCATCAAAGGCTTGCACGGTGACGTCCCTGATGCCGGCAAACTCGCGAATGACGGCTTCCACTTCCTTCAGTTCGATGCGGAAGCCGCGAATCTTCACCTGACCGTCCTTGCGGCCCACGAACTCAATGTTGCCGTCTGTGCGGTAGCGCACGATGTCGCCGCTGTGGTAGGCCCTCTCACCGTTCAGGGTGAAGAAGGATTCCGCAGTCTTGTCGGGGCGGTTCAGGTAGCCGCGTCCCACCTGTGGACCTACGATGACCAGTTCGCCGGCAGCACCCACGGGCAGGCGGTGCAGGTGCTTGTCCATTACGTAGCCTTTCAGTTCGCCTATGGGCTGGCCGATAGGTATGTTGGGCTCGTTTTTCAGTACGGGAAGGATAGTTGAGAATATGGTGCACTCCGTGGGGCCGTAGCCATTGTGGAGGATGTAGCCCTCGGGGGAATCTACGCTGATGAGTTTTTCTCCGCCTACTGACAGGTGCTTGAGCGAATGATTCTTTGTATTGAGAAGGAACTGCACGCCCACCTGTGTGGTCATGAAGCTATGGGTGATGTTGTTGTCCTCAAAGTAGTCGTTGAGGGCAACGAGGTCAAGGCGAATATCTTCGGGAATGATGTGTACGGTGGCTCCCGTCGTCAGGGCGGGGTAGAGGTCCATCATGCAAGCATCGAAGCCAAAGGAGGCGTAGGCTGCCACGTTGTGTTCGGGCTCGAGACCATAGTAGCGGCGGTACCAATTGATGAAGGCCACCAGATTGCCGTGCTCCAGCATCACGCCCTTCGGTACGCCGGTGGAGCCGCTGGTATAGAGTAGAATGAAGAGGCTCTGTGACGTAAGGCTGCAGGTCGGTAATTCCCTTACCTCTATGTGCTCAAGCTCCCGCGTCAGCACAACCTCACCCTCATACTCGTTGATGAGGTCGCGCAATTCTTCGTCGGCGATGAGCAAGGCGGCTTCGGCGTCCTTCACCATGAAGTTGAGACGCTCCTGCGGGTAACTCGGGTCGAGGGGCTGGTAGGCGCAGCCGGCCTTCATAACTGCCAGCGGCAAGATAAACATATATTCGTTGCGCGGGATGAGAATGCTCACCACGGGCTCCTGTTTGCCGCAATCACACACCTTATTATATATAAGGGCACCGACGCGGTCGGTCAGTTCGTCCAGTTCGCGGTATGTGTATTGCTTGTCTTTGAAGACGGCGGCCACATTGTCGGGGTATCGCTCGGCAGCCTTCTTGAAGAGTGTGAGTACCGTCTCCTTATTTTGGTTGTCGTCCGATGTTTCCCAGCGAGCCTCGTTGAAGGAGTCAAGTTGCGCGGTCATCTGCTCATCGCAGAGGGTAATGTCGCTCATTTTTTCCTTCACGAGAAGTTCCTCCACGATGTGCTGCAGGACGGCACCGAAGCCCTTCATCATTTCCACGGAGAAGAGGCTCTCGTCGTATTCCACGCGGATGCTCCCGCTTTGAGCCATGTTGCCCTCTATCAATACGGCCAGAGGGAACTTGGCCTTTTGCAGTTCCAGTCCCTGCAAAGTGAGAGCCCCCTTCTTGCATGCGTACTTACTGATGAGGCCCACTTGGTAGGCGTACATTATGTGGGCAGCGAAGCCGAATTTCTCCACAATCTTGCCATAGGGGTAATCCTCATAGGCAAGGGTGTCGAGGAAGGTGCCGGCCGTCTGGCGCAGATAGTCGTCCACGCTCATGCTGTCATCTACATGGCCAACGATAGGCAGCGTATTGACGAACATGCCGAAGGTCTTGGCAATGCGCAGATTGCTGCGCCCGCTGGATACCAGGCAGAGGCCCACGGTTTCCTCTGCCGTATAGCGGGCGGAGGCTATCATCAATGCAGCGAGATAAAGCGCGGCGGGTGTGATGCCGAGGCTACGGCACTTCTCCTGTGTGGCCTGTAGGTCGGTGGGTATGCGTAATTCGGCCTGATGGTGGCGGTCGTCGCCATCGTAGAGGTCGGGCAGCAGAGCCGTGGCTTCTTCTATCTTGCCGAGTTGTTCGGCGAAGAACTGCTCTGTGGCGGGCTCTATCTTTTGGTCGGCCACAAACTGATAATAGTCATATTGTTCACCTTCCGGCGTCTCTCCATCGAGAGCCTGGCAGAGTTGCCTGTAGAAGATGTCCAGCGAGCCGCCGTCCATGATAAGGTGGTGGAAGTCGGCCAATACATGGAGGCCTGCGGGCGTTTCCACAATTTCCAGTCGGAAGAGCGGTCCTTCCTGTAAGGCAAACGGGCGCACGAAGTTCTTCTTTTCTTGCTCCAGCTCCGGCTCCGACATGGTGCGGACGGGGATTTCCAGCGTCCTGTCCTTTTTAATGCACTGGTAGGGCTCACCGTCGTCGGCGGTTTGGAAATGGGTGAAGAGGTGCGGGTGCTTTTCTACGACCTTCCTCAAGGCCTCCTCCACCTCCCCTGCGGAGAGACCTTCGGGCATGCCGATGCAGACGGGTATGTTGTATTGTATATCGTCGGGGCTGGCCATACACTCGGCGTAGATACCGAGTTGGGAGAAGGATAAAGCCCCCTCCCCGCTCCCCCTTTGGGGGAGAGCTTCAGTGTGGGTCGTACCCTCTCTGGGGGCTGAGATGCGAGCTGCCAATTCCTTTACGGTAGGTTTGCGTTGTACTTCCCTTACGGAAAGGGTGGCGTTCATCTTTTGATTTACCATCACAGAGAAACGGATGGCCAGTAGCGACGTCAGACCAACGCTGACGAGGTTGGTGGTGATGCCGAAGTTGTCCGTGCCCAGTATTTCGGCCGCAATGTCGTAGAGGGCTTGCTCTTCGGCAGTCTCCGGCATGACTTTATCTTCGGCCGATAGTGTCAGCACGGGCTCGGGCAGGGACTTGAGGTCGGTCTTGCCGTTGGGAGAGATGGGCATCTTCTCCATTTCTACGAAGATGGTGGGCACCATATAGTGCGTCAGGCTCTTGCCCATCTGTTCCTTGAGAATACCCTCTAAATCTTCTTTTGAGGGAGACTTGCTTTCGTTCTCGTTTTCGTTTTTGTTATTTTGGTTGTCGCACATGCGACCGTTCTCGGCTCTCGTGTAGTATGCCACGAGGTGGTCGTGTCCTTCCACGCTCTTAATCATCACCACGCCCTCTTTCACCTGTGGCTGGCGGCAGAGCACGGTTTCCACTTCGCCCAGTTCGATGCGCAAGCCGTTGAGTTTGATTTGGTGGTCCTTACGGCCTAGGATGATGACCTCGCCCTCGGCGTTCCAGTAAGCATAGTCACCCGACTTGTAGCAATGTTCGCCTTTGTAGTCGATGAAGGCCTCTGCCGTCTTGTCGGGCAGGTCATTGTAGCCGGCAGCCACGCCCATACCGCCGATGAGAAGTTCGCCGGTCACGCCTACGGGCAATTCGTTCAGGTCGTTATCTACTACGTATTCCTTTACGTTCAACAGCGGACGGCCTATGGTGATGTGTTCGCTGTGTGTCAGTTCCTTGCCGTTGCTGCTCACGCTGATTTCCGTGGGGCCGTAGGTATTGAAGAGGCGGGCCTTGGGAGCCAGTTCCTTTATCTGCGGCAAAAGCGTCGGGGGGTATTTCTCGCCGCCCAGCACGATGAACTTACAGCGGGCAAAGGCCTCGCGGAAGGCGGGTAGGTCAAGGAACATCTTCAGTCGCGAAGGTGTGCCGCTGAAGCCATCTACGCCTGTCTTGTCCATAAGGTCAGCCAAGGCCTGCGGGTCGTTCACCTGTTCCTCGTCGGCAAATACCAACGTCATGCCGTTATATAGCGAGGCGCCGATTTCTTTCAGCGACAGGTCAAAACTTACCGTGGTGATGCACAGCATTGTGTGGCAGTCGTTAACGAGCGCATGGAAGTGGCGGTTCTCTTCGTGGGCGGTCAGGTAGTTGCAAATGCCTTTGTGGCGGAGCATCACGCCCTTCGGACGTCCTGTTGAGCCGCTGGTGTAGATGAGGTAGGCGAGGTCGTCGGGACTAGCCCCCTCCCCGCTCCCCCTTTTGGGGAGAGCCTCAGCGTGGGTCTTACCCTCTTGGGAAGTCCCCCCAAAGGGGGGATTTAGGGGGGCTGATTCAATGTCCAGAGCCCGTTCGCCGTAGTCGGCCATCTTGTCCTGGGTGGTGATGACGTAGCGGGCGTGGCTGTCTTCCGTGATGAGGCGTATGCGCTCGGCGGGGTATTCGGGGTCGCAGGGTATGTAGGCGGCGCCGGCCTTCATCACGCCGAACATGGCGATGATGTGCCAGCTCTTGCGGGGCAGGAGGAGGCAGACACGGTCGCCGGGCACCACACCTTTATTAATTAATACGCGCGCGAGGGCGTTGGCCTTCTCGTTGAGTTCGCGGTAGGTGAGCGTCTCGTTGCAGGCGATGAGGGCAGTGGCGTCGGGCGTATGTTCGGCCCAATATTCCAGACTGTTGTGGAAGAGCGGGAAGCGCACGGCCGACGGGTCAAGGCACGTCTGGCGCAGGGCGGCCACCTCTTCCTCCTGCTGCCGGCTCATAATGCTGACGCCCAGCAGGCGGCTTTCCGGTTCGGCTAAAAAGTGAGCCACCACGGCATCCATCGACTCGGCGAAGCGGCAGGCGAGGTCGGCGGAGTAGCGTGCCGTGTCGTAGTTGATGACGATGGCGGGCCGTCCCTCCGCGTTGGCTATCGTGATGGTGAAGGGACTTTCCTGACTGTTGGTGCGCAGCATCTCATAGGTGACGTCCTGGCCGTTCACGCTGTAGTGGTTGCCCATGGTGCCGTACTGATAGGTGAAGCGCACGTGCTGCTCTATGCCGTAGTTGTGGACGACGGAGGCGAAGGAGTACTCCTCGTGTTCCCTCGTTTCCTGGAAGGTGCGGCGCACGCTGAGAATGAACTCGCGCACGCTGGTGTCTTCTATCTTTCCTACGAGGGGCATGGTGTTCACAAACATACCCACCACGCCCTGCGTCAGCGGATTGCGGCGACCGTTGCTGATGGTGGTCAGGCACAGGTCGCGCGTGTTGGCATAGCGGCTAATCGTATAGAAGGCTGCTGCCATGAAAAGGGCCGACGGCGCCGTGCCGAGGGCCTTGGCCTTCTGCATCACGTCGGGCGTGCTGACGTGAAGCGTGTGCTCCGCGTGCTCGCCTCCCTCTCCGTTCAGGTCGGCAGGCATCTGCGTGGAGGCTATACCTTCGCCGAACAACTGGTCGTAGTAGGCTTTATGGTCGGTCGTGTCGGCGTGCTGCGCAGCGGCAAACTCGGCATAACTGTGGGCCTCGGCCGTGGGGGCTGTCCCTTCCAGAGCCGCACAGATTTCGTTCATCAGGATATTGAGTGAGGCACCGTCATAGACAAGGTGGTGGTAGTCCATCAGCAACACGGCCCCATGGGGCGTGTCGAGCACCTTGACGCGATGGAGCGGGCCGCGATTGATATCAAACGGGCGGACAAAGGCCTTCTTTGCGGATGCTATCCCGCTTTCTTCCACCTTCTCACATTCTACTTCCGCGTGGCACACCTCGGCATACACCTGCACGGGACCGTCAGTCCCTTCCTCGAAATGCGAGAACAGGGCGGGGTGATTTTCCATCGTTTTCTTTACAGCCTCGGCCAAGTCCTCGGGCTTGATGTCCTGCGGGAAGGGCACTGCCTTCGGGGTGTTGTAACGCAGACTCTCGGGATTAAGAATGCAATCAATGTAAACGCCTTGCTGGGCACTGGTAAGGAAAGAAGTTTTGTCTCTCATATAAATTATTATTTTTACCAGCCTCACCCCGTCGGAGCTTCCTTCGGAACTCCGCCACCCCTCCCCGAAAAGGGAGGGGGAGAATGCCCCTGCGGACGGTGAAGCACTATAAACTTTTTATTTTTTTTACTTTTATTATGACAACAGACAACAGACAACGAGACGCTCGTCAATGCAAGGAGACGCTTGCCTGAACATGAACACCGTAAACAAAGCGTAGGCCGGTTGTGGCCGGAGCGTATAAAAGTTGTTTTTGTTGTATCTGTTGTCTTTTCTTTTTTACTTATTACTTATTTAAGCGGAAAATCTTTGTGCAAAGGTAACAAAAAAAAAGGAAAATCCCGGTTTTTTCTTTGAAAAAAACATAATTAGCCCTCTCCTTACGAACGAATTTATCTTCAAACAGGCCTTTTTCATTAGAAATACCGCCTTCGTCTTATGCTTTTGTGCTCTTCGTACTTGTTATTGTGCCCAGCGTCGTCAAGATCCCCTACCTCGTCCTTTTCCCGGGGGCCAGTTTAAGGGCAAAAAAAAACTCCCCGCTATCGGGGAGGTAATTCTGAATTTCGGTTGAAGGATTCGGAACGGGCGGCCCGGCCGTCACTGTCCGCGCCGAAGGCTTCTCTGTCATTTTGCAGGGCGGAACTGCACGACGTTTCCGTATTTGCTCCTCGCGAGCTCGCCTTGCTCCACGAGGACAAGCAGCAGCTCTCTGGCCTTTCCGCGCCTGAGGTTCATGCCGCGCATCAAGTCTGTCGTGATGAGCACTTCGTGAGAGGCGAACCACTCGTTGCAGAACGCTTTCACCTCGTCGGGTGTCACGTGGCCCGACTCGTGGAGGGCCGTGGCCTGATACTTGGTAAAGAAGCGCACGGCCTTGATAAATTCGCGGTCGGGCAGAAACTGCACGGTCTTCGTGCTGATGTCCTCGTTGCGGAACTTGTCGCCCTCATACACGGGGCGCGTGAATTCCGGAATAAGGCTGATGCGCCCTATCTTTTCAAGCTGTATGTTGCGCCCCTGAGCCAGAGCGTCGATTATATAGCTCCGCAGGGCAGAGAGCACGCCGCTGATGTCGGCGGGAGTGAGCGTGGTGCTGTGCGAAAGGACTTGGGCTACTTCTTCGGCAGTATCCGTGTGGGGATTGTTGACGCGCAGATGTAATTTCTTGTTGACGGGCGTCTCATCTTTTCTGCATGGAGAAACGTAGGGAGTGACTTTGACCATATTTCTTGGGATTGGGGATAGTAAAATGCGGGGTGGGGTGTCTCTGGGGCTGCTTTCGGAAAAAGGAACCCGGGCTTAATTGTTTTTTGACAATTGTCGAAAGTATTTTTGACAACTGTCGAAACTTTTTTTGACAACTGTCGAAAGTATTTTTGACAATTGTCGAAATGAAACTAAATCACGGTTTAGTTTTCGTAAAACTTTTTATTTTTTACTTTTTACTTTTTATTTATTCAGAGATTCTCCTTAAAGTGGCGGAGAATGCGGGTGAGGAGGTGCTTGCGCGTGTTGCCGCCGTAGATGGAGTGGTTGCGGTTGCGGTAAATCTGGCAGTCGAAGGGCACGTCGGCCTGCACGAGGGCTTCGCTCATCTCGGTGAAGTTGCGGAAGTGGACATTGTCGTCGGCGGTGCCGTGGATGAGAAGGAGGGAACCCTTGATGCGTGAGGCGCGGGCGATGGGGCAGTCGTTGTAGCCGTCGGGGTTCTCCTGCGGGGTGCGCATGAAGCGCTCGGTGTAGGCGCTGTCATAGAAGCGCCAGGAGGTGACGGGGGCAACGGCGCAGCCGGCCTTGAAAATAGGCTCAAGCCCCTCTCCGTCAGGGCTGCCTGCGGCACCCTGCCACCCCTCCCCCTGTAGGGAGGGGGAATTACCCCTAAAGGTCGCAGGCGCGTCATTAACCGCAGGGGCATTCTCCCCCTCCCTATAGGGGGAGGGGTGGCGGAGTTCCGAAGGAAGCTCCGACGGGGTGAGGCTGTGGGGTTCGCCCATCGCCATCAATGTATTGAACCCGCCGAAGCTCCATCCCCAGATGCCGATGCGGCTGCCGTCAATGTAGGGAAGTTGGGCGAGAGCCTGGGCGGCTGCGGCTTGGTCGTGGGATTCGAGTTGGCCAAGGTGGAGGTAGGTGCATTTCTCCCACTCGGCACCGCGGTAACCGGTGCCGCGGCCATCTACTACGACGCTGATGAAGCCCTCCTGGGCGAGTACGCTCTCAAAGGCACCGCCGGGGTAGAAGCCGCACGACCAGGAATCGGTGACTTCCTGTGAGCCGGGGCCGCTGTACTGGTACATGATGACGGGGTAGCGCTTTGAGGGGTCGAAATTGCGGGGACGGAGCATCCAGGCGTTGAGGGTGATGCCGTCGGCGGTGGTGAGGGTGAGGAGTTCCTTCTGGCCGAATTGCTGGTCGGCGGTTTGTTTCAGGGCGTCGTTGGTGATGAGGGTGTGGAGCGTGCGGCCGCTGGCGTCGCAGAGGGTGGTGACGGGCGGCTGCGTGATGTTGCTGTATGTGTTGACGAAGTAGCGGAAGTTCTTGCTGAACGTGGCGCTGTTGGTGCCTACCTGCTGGGAGATTTTGGTGGTCTTACCCTTGCGGTCGGTGGCATAGACGGCGCGGCGGAGGGGCGACTCCTGGGTGGAGGTGTAGAAGAAACGGCCGGTGGCGGCATCGTAGCCGTGGAAACGGGTTACCTCAAAGTCGCCCTGCGTGACCGTCTGCTCAAGGTTGCCCTGGAGGGTGTACCAGTAGAGATGCTGGTGGCCGGTGCGCTCGGAGAGGATGGCGAAGTGGCCGGGGTAGAACTGGAGGTCGGTGTAGGCGGGTTCCTTCACGTAGTGGGGGATTTCCTCGCGGAGCACCTGCTTGGCTACGGTGCTGCGGGGGTTGGCCATATAGATGTCCATGCGGTCCTGATGGCGGTTGAGGGTGACAATGCACACCTTGTCGGCGTCGCTGGTGGTGGCGATGCGGGGAATGTAGTCGTCGGCAGCGAGGGGCAGGTCTATCTGGCGCGTGTTGCGGTTCTTGAGGTCGTAGGAGTGGACGCTGACGGTGGCGTTGGTGGCACCGGCCACGGGGTATTTGTAGGAATACGGGTAGGGCAGGCGCTCGGAGGAATACATCGGCATATCATAGACGGGCACCTGGCTCTCGTCGTAGCGCACCCAGATGAGCATCTCGCTGTCGGCGGAGAAGCAGAAGGAGCGGGCGGTGGAGAACTCCTCCTCGTTGACCCAGTCGGGAATGCCGTTGATGATCTTGCCGCGTTCGCCGTCCTTGGTCACCTGCGTCTCGGCGTTGCCG
This sequence comes from Bacteroidaceae bacterium, assembly GCA_024401055.1. Lineage (GTDB taxonomy): Bacteria > Bacteroidota > Bacteroidia > Bacteroidales > Bacteroidaceae > Alloprevotella. Next base: position 50,436 of record JAKSLT010000001.1, read on the forward strand.
TAGAGGAGTTTCACCACGAAGAGGTTACCCTCGCGGGCGAAGGCGACGACGTTGCCGTCGGGGGAGAAGAGGGGCGACATCTGGGGGCCGCCGTCGGAGAGCGGCTCGAGGCGGTTGTTGGCTACGTCGTAGATGTAGTAGTCGGCCGTGAAGGTGCGGCGATAGACGTAGCGGGTGTTGGTCTGGATGAGGATGCGGCTCTCATCGGGGGAGAGGATGTAGCCGTCGATGGAGGAGACTGACACCTTGCCGCGCACGGTGGCCACGTCGAAGAGGGTGGCTACGTCCTTGCCCGTCTTAAAGGATGTGCGGACGATGCGCTTGTTGTCAACGAGCTGGGAGTAGGATTCGCCGTCGGCCATAGGCGTGAGGGCGCTGATGGACTGTGGTGAGTACTTGCCAGCGGTAATGTCGGAGATAGTGACCTGGGCACGGATGCCGATGGCAAGAGATATGAGGAAAAGGAAAAGCCCCCCTCTTATCCCCCCTTTGGGGGGAAGACTTGATAGTGATAAATGAAGCATGGGTATGGAGTTTTATATTTATTGTATATTGGAGCGCGTCTTAAACCGCAGGAGTATTCTCCCCCTCCCTCACCGGGGAGGGGTGGCAGGGTGCCGCAGGCAGCCCTGACGGGGAGAGGCTTTTTATTGTCCTGTAGATATCGGGAATGATAAGGAAGGGGGCGGTGAGGCCAGTGATGATGAGGATTTGAAGGCCTGTCAGGCGCTCGGTCTGGAAGAACTGCGGGGCGAGTTCTACGATGAGCAACTGGCCGAAGAAGATGGCCAATGCTATGGCGATGAAGGCCGTGGAGAAATGCTGCTGGAAGGACCGGGGCCGACGGATGATGTCGGCGAGGTCGAGCAAGAGGCTGCGGGAGGTGCGATAGTAGCGCACATTGAAGAGGTTCCAGAACTGGAGCATCACGAAGAAGGTGAAGAACTGCACATCAGGGAGCGCTATGTTGAAAAGACGCGGGAGTTCCCATACGACGGCAGCGAGGAGGAACTGTGTGAGCCCCACGGCGGTGATGTGGGAGAGCATAGGGCGGTCGATGATGTGCGCCTTTTGGCTGCGGGGCTTCTCGTCCATGACGGAAGGGTCGGCGGGTAGGGAGGAGAGCGCCATGGCTGCGAAGGTGTCCATGATGAGGTTCACCCAGAGCATCTGCGTGACGGTGAGGGGCGACTCCGTACCGGTGAAGGCACCGATGAAGACGATGAGACAAGCCGCCACGTTCACCGTGAGTTGGAAGAGCAGGAAGCGGCGGATGTTCTGATAGAGGGAGCGTCCCCAGAGGATGGCCTTGTTGATTGATGCGAAGGAGTCGTCGATGATGGTAATGTCGGAGGCCTCCTTGGCGTGAGCCGTGCCGCTGCCCATGGAGAGTCCTACCTGTGCCTTGGCGAGGGCGGGAGCATCGTTGGTACCGTCGCCGGTGACAGCCACCACTTCGCCGCTCTGCTGGAGGAGCGTAACGAGGCGAGCCTTGTCATCGGGGCGAGCGCGAGCAATGATGCGGAGATTGGGGAGAACGGCGAGGGCTTCGGCGTCGGAAAGAGCGGCGAAGGCAGGGCCAGTAAGAACGGGAGCCCCCTCCCCGCTCCCCCTTTGGGGGAGAGCTTCAACGTGGTTCTTACCTTCTTGGGAAGTCCCCCCAAAGGGGGGATTTAGGGGGGCTTTCGCTCCGTCAGGGAGAATACCAATCTGACGGCCGATTTCCGTGGCGGTGCCTACTGTGTCGCCTGTGACGATAATGACGCGGACACCGGCGCGTTGGGTGCAAGTATCAATGGCTTCGCGCACATCGCTGCGGAGTGGATCCATAATGCCTACGATGCCGAGGAAATGGCGCACGCCGTCAATCTCGGCAGCGAAACCGAGGGTGCGCATGGCCTTGGCTTGCCACTGGGCGAGTTGTCCCATAATGTCGATGCTGACGGGCTGGCACTGGGGGAGGAGAATCTCGGAGGCACCTTTGAAGAATGTTATGCGTGTGCTGCCGCGCTCCACCGTGGTGCTCATATACTTGCGCTCGGAGGAGAAGGGCGTGCGGTCAGTTACCGTCCAGTCGCGGCGCAGGGCGCGGTAGTCAATTTCCTGTTCGGCGAGCCAGCGGAGGAGAGCACCTTCCGTCGGGTTGCCGAGCACCTTGACGCTGCCGTCGGGGGCGATGGAGAGTTCAGCGGTGGAGTTGAGAGCGCAGCAAAGAGATATGAGGCCCCCTTCAACTTCCGTAAGGGGTTGCGCATCGTTCGGGAGAATGTCGTCAGAGAAAGGCAGGGAGAGGTGTTCCACCACTTGCATCTTGTTCTGCGTGAGCGTGCCCGTCTTGTCGGTGCAGATGACGGTGGCGGCGCCCATTGTCTCGCAGGCGTGGAGTTTGCGGACGAGGTTGTTCTCGCGGAGCATGCGGCGCATACTCATAGCAAGACTCATCGTGATGCTCATAGGAAGGCCTTCGGGCACGGCCACGGCAATGAGCGCCACGGCGAGCATAAGGCTTTCCAGAATATATTGCACGAAGTTGATGGTGGCAAAGTCGCCGGAGGCCCCTTCGCCGAGGAGGAAGAAGCAGAGGACACGCCCCACCACGACGAGGAGGGCGATAACGAACGCCGCGCCGCTTACCTGCTTGCCAAGACCGGAAAGCTGGCGGTTGAGTGGCGTTTCCACCGTGCGGCCTTCCCGCACCTGCATAGCGCCGTGGCCTTCCTCGGTGTCGGTGCCGATGGCGGTGATGCGTAGGAGAGCATAGCCTTCGAGGATGGTGCAGCCGCGCAGGAGGAGGTTGGTGGCATAGGTGGCGTGAGGGTCGGCATCGCTGGGGAGGTGCGACTTACGGGCGCTGGGCTCTCCGGTGAAAGCGCTCTCATCCACACGCAGTTGACGGCTTTGTTCAAGGGTGCCGTCGGCAGGAACTTCATCACCGCTCTCGAGGCGTACGAGGTCACCCACGACGACGTCCATCTTGGGTATCTCAACGAACTGGCCGTCGCGCAGCACCTTGACGGGGGCGGCATCGTTGGTCTGGTTGAGGATGCGGAACTCCCGCTCGGCCTTAACTTCAAGGATGAAGCCCACACCCGTGGCCAGAAGGAGGGCGATGAGCACGCCGATAGGTTCGAAGAGGACTTCGGTGCCGGAGCCGTGGGCATACTCGTAGAGGCTCACGGCCGACGAGAAGACGAAGACCACGAGGAGCACGATGATGAGCGGGTCGGCAAACTTCTTTAAGAAACCTTTCCAGAGCGGCTCTGGCTGGGGAGGCGGGATAATATTCTTCATTGAGGAGTGGGGAGGCTTGGGTGGGAGATAGACGGCCTTGGCGTTAGAACGCGGTCGCTAAATTTCCGGCTGCGTTTTCAGATAGTTGATGAAAGCATCGGTGATGTGGGGCATATTGAGGCCTTGCATTTCCTGGGCGGCGGGGAAGAGGGCGGGGTCGTAGCCGTCGCCACCGCCGGCGAGGAATTCGTCGGCAACGATGTAACAGGTCGCCTTGTCGGAAATCTTGACCTGGCGGCCATCGGTGTGGGTGTAGGTGAGTGACTTCACGTGCCGCTTCTTGTCCATTGTGGGCGTGAGGTTGGAGAATTGAAGGTAGCCGTAGCGCTCGTTGTGGAGGCCGTAGTCAATGAGTTCGCGCAGTTGGCGGCCGGTGACTTTATAGACGCGCATAGCGTTGTCGAAGGGCAGTACCTCGCCAATGTCAAGCACGCGGACAGGACCGGCGGACAGGCCGCAGCGCATACTGCCGATGTGGGTGACGCCCACGATGAGGTCGTCGGCGGTGAAACCTTGCTGCTGACGGGCGGCGGCAGCGTAGGCGTTGGTGACGAGTTGGCCCATACGCGTCTGGTCGTGGTGCATCAGAACGCGGTCGAAGGGGATGTCGGCGCGGCAGGTGGTGAGGTAGTCGCCGATGGGTGTGCCGGCACGGGTATGGGTGTCGGCGAGGAGTTCGTCAATCTGGGCCTGAAGGCGGGCGGCCTTGGGCGTGAACTGCGTCTTGGGCGTGACGGGAACGAGCGACGGCTCCACATTGACGACTTCCAACGTGGTGCCGTCGAGCGTGAATTTCATCACGCCGATATACTTTCCGCAGTTGCAGCCTTGAAGGATGGGGTAGGGCAGTTCGTTGATGGTGCCGCACACGGGCTGATGACTGTGGCTGGAGATGATGCCGGCAAACTGGGCATCGTTGAGGCGCGTGAGGTTCAGCGAGTCGGCGTCGTCCCAAGTTGGTATCAACTGCGTCATCATTCCGCGCTGCACTTGCTTCATCCGTGTGCCCTGATGGGTGAGGATGAGGCGGGCGTTGGCCTGACGCACGGCATCGTAGCCGGGAGTGTGGGCGAGGGAGTCGAGAACGGCGCACACATCGCCGCAGAAACTCAACCCCTTGAGTTTGGAGGCGGAGGCTTGCAGCGGTGTGCTGCTCGTGGTGAGTCCTATGAAGGCTATGCTGAACTTGCGGCCGTCGGGGAGGGAAATCTCTCTCACGGCGTAAGGCTTGCAGAAGCGGGGGCGCGAGGTGCCGTCGGTGCGCATGTCACTCGTGGCATCGCAGCGTATGTTGGCGCTGATGTATTCCATATCCCACCCGGCGGGACGCAGACTGACGCCCGTCTTCCAGCAATCCATCATCTGGGCCTGGCCCTCGTCGAACTCGTGGTTGCCGATGCCGGAGAGCGTGATGCCGCAGTCTTGGAAGAACTGCGGGAAGAGTGTACGGCTGCGCGTGGCCTGATAGAAATACGAGCCACCGAAGTTGTCGCCGGCCGAAACGACAATGTTGCAAGGGTAAATTTGCTTGAGCGAGTCTATGGTCTGCACCACGGAGGCGGCGCCGGGAATACCCTTGAAGTCATCGCGGACGAAGCCGCCGTGGAAGTCGTTGATGGACAGCACGGCCACTTCTATCGTGTTCTGGGCAGAAAGGCCGAGCGTGGCGGCTATAATATATATAAGGAGTGATAGGCGTTTCATGGTTTTCAGTTGTCTTCTTCTAATTCTTCAATGTCGTATTCTTCAATGTCGAGGTCGTCTTCGTCGATGTCCTCGATACTGTCGTCTTCCCAGTCGGCGAAGTCGGCATCAAAGGCCGGCACGTCGCGGTCGCGATGGACTATGCTGCCGCCCTCGGTCTGCATGGAGAGCTTGTTGCTTTCGGAGTTGAGCTCTTCCCACAGGAGATCCTTCAGTTCGCTGATGCCTTGGCCGCTCACGGCGCTGATGAACACTACGGGGAGATCGTTGGGCAGGTCCTGACGGAGCATCTCGATGAGCTCTGCGTCCAGCAGGTCGCACTTCGTTACGGCCAGCATACGGTGTTTGTCCAACAGGCCGGGATTGAATTGCTGCAACTCGTTGAGCAGCACCTCGTACTCGTGGCGTATGTCGTCCGTGTCGCCGGGCACCATGAAGAGCAGCAGCGAGTTGCGTTCAATGTGGCGGAGGAAGCGCAGTCCCAGTCCGCGGCCCTCGGCAGCACCCTCTATGATACCAGGAATGTCGGCCATGACGAAGGAGCGCCCGTCGCGATAAGGCACGATGCCGAGCGAGGGCTCCAGCGTGGTGAACGGATAGTTGGCAATCTTGGGACGAGCCTGGCTGACGGCACTTACCAGTGTGCTCTTTCCCGCATTGGGGAAGCCTACGAGGCCTACGTCAGCCAGCAGTTTCAGTTCGAGCACTACCATCATCTCCTGCATCGGTTCGCCGGGCTGGGCGTAGCGCGGCGCCTGGTTGGTGGAGGTGCGGAACTGGTAATTGCCCAGTCCGCCGCGGCCGCCCTTGAGGAGCATCACCACCTGGCCGTCCTCGCTCACGTCGCAGATGAACTTGCCCGTCTCGGCATCGTAGGCTACGGTGCCGGGCGGCACATCGATGTAGCGGTCTTCGCCGTCGCTGCCGTGGGAGCAGCACTTCGAGCCGTTGCCGCCGTGACCGGCGAAGATGTGGCGGTCGTAGCGGAGATGGAGGAGCGTCCAATAGTTATGGTTGCCGCGCAGGAAAATATGGCCGCCGCGACCGCCGTCGCCACCGTCGGGCCCGCCGTTGGGCTGATATTTCGCGCGGTGGAGATGCATGGAGCCACGGCCGCCCTTGCCGGAGCGGCAGTAGATTTTCACGTAATCAACAAAGTTGGTCTCTGCCATAAATGGAAGTGCCCCGTCGTTTGAGGCGGGGGCTTGGAAATAGTGTAATAAATCTTTAGAGAGCGTCGATGACGGCGCAGAGGGCGGCGTTGATTTCCTCAAGGGAGCCGATGCCCTTCACGGCGTGGCGCAGGCCTTCCTTCTCATACCAGTCGGCGAGGGGCTGCGTCTGCGTGTGGTACACCTTGAGGCGGGCGGCGATGGTCTCGGCGTTGTCGTCGGCACGGCCGGAGGTCTTGCCGCGGTTGATGAGGCGGGCCATCAGTTCGTCGTCGGGCACGTCAAGTTCCAGCATGGCGCTCACGGCGGTGCCGCGCTCGGCGAGCATCACCTTCAGGGCCTCGGCCTGGGGAATGGTGCGGGGGAAACCGTCGAAGATGAGGCCTTCGCAGGGGCAGAGGGCGTCGTAGGTGGAGGCCAGAATCTTAATCATCAGTTCGTCGGGGATGAGTTGGCCTTGGGAGATAAATTCCTGTGCGGTGTGGCCGAGGTCGGTGCCGGCCTTGATTTCAGCGCGCAGCACGTCGCCGGTGCTGATGTGCTTGAAACCGTACTTCTGCATGAGCAGTTCGCTCTGGGTGCCCTTGCCGGAGCCGGGAGCACCAAAGATTACAATGTTTTTCATAAGTTATAAGTTGTTTATTTTGTTAGTTTATTAGTTATTCCGTGACGAGCGTGTAGATGTCGGGGAGTTCGCGGCCCAGGCCGTCGTAGTCGAGGCCGTAGCCCAGAATGAAGTCGTTGGGGATGTCGAAGCAGCGGTACTTGATGGGGAGGTCGTGCACTTGCAGCTTGTCGGGCTTCACGAGCAGCGAGCAGATAGCGATGCTGCGCGGGTTCTTCTTTTCCAGCAGTCCAACGAGTTCCTGCATCGTCAGGCCCGTGTCAACGATATCTTCCACGATGATGACGTCGCGGCCCGCAATGTCTTCTTTGAGGCCGAGCACTTCTTTCACCTCGCCGGTGGAGTCGGTGCCTTCGTAGGAGGCTACGCGAATGAAGGCAATTTCGCTTGGTGTTGCCACGCTCCTGACGAGGTCGGCAGCGAAGATGAAGGCGCCGGTCAATACGCTGATGAACATGGGCGTGCGACCTTCGTAGTCGTGGCTTATCTGGGCGCCCACTTCCTGAACGCGGGCTTGAATCTTTGAGGCAGGCATCGACACTTTGAAGCGCTTGTCTTTAACGAGGATGGGTTGCATGAGGATTGAATGTTAAAAGTTTATATGGGGATTACTTCTTTGCGGCGGGATAGAGTTCCTCCCACCATTCGGGCTGGTCTTTCAGGTATTTGGCAAACCAGGCGAGGATGGTGTGGGCCCAGTCGGTCTGCTTAATGGGGTCGCTCACCACGTGGTTCTCGCCGTTGACGGTGACGTAGGCCACCTCGCGGCCGAGGATGCGGAGGGCGGTGTAGAGTTGCTGGCTCTCGGTGGTGGGCACGTTGGTATCTACCGTGCCGTGGAGCAGGAGGAGCGGCGTGTGAATCTTGTCGGCGTTGAAGAGGGGCGAGTGCTCGATGAAGAGGTCGCGGTCGCTCCACGGGAACTGTCCGTATTCGGCCACTTCGCCGTAGGTGTAGCCCCAGTAGCCGCCGCCCCAGTAGGACGTGATGTTGCTGATGCCGGCGTGGGCGATGGCGGCGGCGAAGATGTCGGTCTTCGTCTGCAAATACTCCGTCATGAAGCCGCCGTAGGAGGCACCGATGCAGCCTACTTTCTTCTCGTTTACCCAGGAGTGCTCGCGGCAGAACTGCTGCGTGGCCTCAATGATGTCCTCGGCGGTGCCTTCGCCCCAGGTGCCCACGTGGCGGGCAGCAAATTCCTGCCCGAAGCCGTTGGCGCCGCTCGGCTCTACCACCAGCACGGTGTAGCCCTGTGAGGCCCACACCTGGAAGGGGTAGTTGCTCTCCGCCGTGCGCATCGTAGCGGTGCAGCCGCCGTAGTAATACACGAGCATCGGGCGGTCGTGCATTCCGGCCGTGCCGTTGATAGGCTCGTAGTAGAAGCACTTGATGCTGTCGCCGCGGCTGCTCTGGAAACTCCATTCGTGGCAGGGAGCCTTGAAGGCGTCCTTATGGATGCTGGCGGCATCAATCTCGCCGAAGGGCGCGAACTTGCCCTTTGCCGTGCCCAAGTAGCAGAGGCGGGGCGTCGTACCGCCGTCCTGACCGTAAGCCACTATGCGGGGATTCTTCTGATGTGATGCCACGGAGCAGCCGGCGATGAGAGTCATCGGCACCTCTACTCGCGTGAGTCCCTTGCTGGCGGCATCGAGGCGGTAGAGCGTGCGGTCGTAGCCGTCGTCCGTCAGCAGGTACACGGCGTTGTCGCCGGGGCATACGCTGATGCGGGCCACGCTCGGCGTGAAGTCGTGGGGCAGGGGACAGGTGGCCGTACGGGTCTGGGTGTCGTAGAGGAACACCAGCGAGTGGTACATGTTGCCTATCTGCCCGTCTTTCAGTTCCGAGCCCACGCCGCCAAAGGCATTGGCGGAGCCTTCCAGTATCAGCGTGTGGCCGTCGGGCATATACTGTGCGCTGCCGCCGATGAACTCGGCGTCGAGCAGTAAGGTATCAACTTTTCCCGTGAAGGCGTCCATCTCCAGCAGGGTAGTACGCGAGAAAGGACGGCGTGTAGCGTCGAAGCGGTTTACGTTGAGGAGCAACTTCTTGCCGTCGGCGCTGATGTCGCAGAGCCCTGCACCTTCCATACCGAAGGTGAGGCGCTGGCGAAGGCCGTTCTTCACGTCCACGCGCCAGAGCTGTTGGCGGGAGCGCCAGCCGGCCTGCTGGTCGTCGGGGTCTTCCATGTAGCGGAGGTTACCGCCGGTGGCGCGGCCGTCCTCGTTGGTGGAGCAGATGATATAGTCGCGGTTGGGCGAGAGGGTATAGTATCCTTCCGGCAGGTTGTCGGCCAGCACGCTCTCCTGGAATGTGGCGGGGTCGAGGGTCACGAACTGACGGTTGCCGTCGCGTGAACGGGTGAAGTACAGAATGTCGGCGCCTTCCAGCCAACGGAAGTAACTTTCACCTTCCGAGCGCCAGAGGGTACGGCCCGTCTGCAAGTCGGAGAGCACGGCCCAGCGGTCTTGCTTGCCGTCGCGCTTCACATTATTATAATTTACGATGGCGTAGCGGCCCGTAGGCGATACGCTGGCCCCGCGGTGATGCGGGCCGGTCATCATCTCCGTCCACGTCAGGGGATGCGGCGTGGCGTCGTCGAGGCTGATATTCTTGCCTATCACCTCCACGCGGAAGGTGTCGGCCTTCTCTTTTTCCGAAAGGGCCACGAGCCTCACGGTCTGTTCCTCGCCTTTCAGCGTAAGGCTACCGCCCGGCAGTTCCTTGTCGTCGGCGCCGTAGAGCTTGTAGTTATTGATGCCCTTCACCTTGATGGTGGCCTTGCCGTACTGCGAAGAGCGCACGCGGAAGGCATACTGGCTCATCGTGCCGTCGCCCGTGGGCATGGCGTCGCCGTAGGCAATGGTGCGGTCGGGCTGTCCTTGCAGCAGGGGGTTCTTGCCGAGGAGTTCGGAGGCGGAGAATTTTTCGCCCTTCATATTGAGCGAGTCCGTCTGGTAGGCGTGGAAAGTCGTGGCGGGACTCCACATTTGGGCGGTATTGACGCGCAGCGTGTCTTGTGCAGCAACCGTGGCGTTCAGTGCCAGGGCGATGAGGAAAAGCCCCCCTCTTATCCCCCCTTGGGGGGGAAGACTTGAGAGTGAGAAATGAAGCATGGGTTGAACTTTTAGGAGCATATTTTTACATATATTCCGGCAGCTCATACAAGTGCGTGCCGTTGCTGCCTTTGATAAGTATGAGGAAGTCGGTAAGGGGCGCGCCTGCCAATTCTGCTTTCACCTCCTCGACGTTATGGAAGAAACGCACTTCTGTTACGTTTGTTAATTTGCTAATTTGCTCATTTGCTAATTTGCTCATTTCCTCTCCCACGAGCCATAGCCGTTCCAAGCCCAGTGTGAGAGCCATCTCCATCACCTGTCGGTGTGCCTCTGCCGATGCTGCGCCGAGTTCGCGCATTTCGCCGAGCACGGCCATCTTATGGGCGGCGGGTATCTGGCGGAAGTTGTCGAGGGCGGCCGTCATGGAGGTGAGGTTGGCGTTGTAGGCGTCCACGATGAGCGTGTTGCGCTCCGTGCGTTTCAGTTCGGAACGTCCGAGGTGCGGGGCGTAGTGGCCCAGGGCATGGTCTATCTGTTCGGGAGCGACGCCGAAGTGAAGGCCCACGGCGGCGGCGGCCAGCATGTTGTCGATGTTGTACGCGCCGATGAGTTGCGTCTGCACCTCGTGCCAGTCGGCCTCGTCCTTGCTGCGCCACCGCATCTTCACGAAGGGGTTGCATTCCACCACTTCGCCTTCCACGCAGTAGCCGTGGCCCGCGCTGCCGTATCGGATGCTTTTCAGCCCCTCGGCCTTCGGCACAAGGTGTTCATTGTCGCCGTGCAGGAAGATGAAGCCGTCCTTCTTCCGGCGCAGGCAGGCGTAGAGTTCCGTCTTCGTGGCGATGACGCCCTCGAAGGAGCCGAAGCCCTCCAGGTGGGCGCGTCCCACGTTGGTGATAAGCCCGCAGTCGGGATCCACGATGTCGCATAGGAAGGCTATCTCGCCCGGGTGGTTGGCACCGGTCTCTATGACGGCGATTTCGTTTTCTTCCGAACTAAACGGCAGGGTGAGCAGTGTGCGGGGTACGCCGATATGGTTGTTGAGGTTGCCCTGCGTGAAGGTCACGTGCCACTTCTCGCCGAGCACGGCGGCCATCAGTTCCTTCGTGGTGGTCTTTCCGTTGGTGCCGGTCACCTGAATGACGGGCCCGCGGAACTGCTCGCGGTGGTAGTGCGCCAATTCCTGCAACGTCCGCAGCACATCATCCACCTTTATAAGGCGCCCTTCCTCTCCAACACCTTTCCCATTCCATTCCCCTCCCTTTAGGGTAGGGGTTAGGGGTGGGTATGAAGGTTCTTGGGGTGGGTCTTCATCCACCACGGCATACGCGCAGCCGGCCTCCAAGGCCTGCAATGCAAAAGCGTTGCCGTTGAAACGCTCGCCCTTCAAGGCGAAGAAAATACTGCCCTTCGGGCACTGCCTCGTGTCGGTGGTAATCACGGGGTGAGCCCTGAAAATCTCATACAGTTCGGCTATATCCATTTTTTTATTTATTATACGCAGGCAAAGTTACGATTTTTCGCCGAGAAGGCCAAATTTCTTGCGTCTTTTCTCCATCCTTGGCGCATGTGCAACGAAACAGGCACTGAAAAACACAAACTGGAACGGCACTAATCGCAAAAAAAACGGCACGGAAAACGCTTCAAAAATAAATCTGGACTTTTCCGGAATTTTGTCAAAATTTTTTACAAAAAACGGCCTTTTTCTCGCCCGTGGCTGGCGTAGAATGAAACGCAAAAAATCCGGCTCGAAATATCGCCGTATTCAACAGATTTCGCAAGCCCCAGTGTTTCAGCCTTTTGGCTAAAATCCCCGCCTTCTCTTCCCCGATTTTAAGCAAAAATTTCCTCTTAAAAGGGAACTTTTTCCCGATTTTCGCCCTCTGTCTGTCCATCCTTTTTCGTTTTCGCCCCTTTTTTCCGTCACTAGTTCCCTTTTAATTTTCACTGGCTCCCATTTAATTTTCACTAAAAGGGAACTAGTGCAAATTAAATGAGGACTAATGCGAATTAAAAGAGGACTAGTGCGAATTAAATGGGAACTAATGCGAATTTAATGGGCATTAGTGCGAATTAAAAGGGGACTAATGAAAAATCGTGCTTTCGGGGCATGTCGCGGGGTGTCTTCCGGCGGCGTTTTCTCCGTTTTTTTCATTGTCAAAATTTTTTACACTTTTCAAAACAGCAAAAAAAGCGAAAATAGAACTGGAGCGGCACTGTCGTGTCCAGTTCTATTTTCGCTTTTTTGCCGTCGGGGCCGCGCTGGGCGGGAGGGGGGTGCGCGGCGGCCTAAATTCCGCTGAAGTTTCTCGACGCAAAGGGGAGGGCGGTGCGCAGTGCCGTGTGCCAGTACTCCCAGTTGTGGGTGCCGTTGCGCACGCGGAGCTCGTCTTTCACGCGACGCTGGCGCATGAGGCGGTGGAGCTCCGTGGAGAGGTCGAGGAGGAAGTCGTCGTCGCCGCAGTCGAAGAACCACTTCACCGTGCGCAGGTCGCGCAGCGTGGCTTCGTCGGCCTTGCGCACGAATTCGAGGGCGGAATGGTCGCGCACGGACTTCTCCGTCCAGAAGAGTTTGTCGTCCTCGTTTTTCTCGTTTCTCACGTTGCCTTCGAGCCATGCGCTCATGGCGTAGCACGATGAGAACTTGTCGGGGTGGCGCTGGGCATACACCGTGCTGCCGCCGCCGCCCATCGAAAGGCCCATCACGGCGCGCTGGCCTTTGTGGCCTCCGGCGCTGTATTTGCGCTCCACGGCGGGCATGAACTCGTAGATGAAGAAATCCTCGTAGGCCCACCCCGGCATGTTGAAGTAGCCGTTCCATGTGCGGTGGGTGTCGGGGCCGCCGGCGTTGGGCATGATGATGACCATCTCGCAGGCCTCGCCCGTCTCGATGAGCTCGTCGGCCACGATTTGCAACTGTCCCTTGTCGCGCCACGCCCGGTAGTCGTCCGACAGGCCGTGGAGGAGATACACCACGGGGTAGTGCTTCTCGGGGGAGTAGTGGCTGGGGAGATAGACGTTGTACTTCACTGTGGCGCAGAGGTTGCCGCTGACGATGCTGTCGGTCACGATTTTTCCTGCTTGAGCGATGGTGCAGGAGAAAAGGAATAAGAGGGTGAAAATCAAGTTTCTCATGTCGTTTGTTTTAGAAGAGGATTAGCGTGTGTGAAGGAGGCTCCTGTTTGCCGTGCGGGAGGCAAGGGGACGCTTGGAGGAAAGCGGGAGCAAAGTTACATATTTTTTATTATACGCGCAAGCCCGTATGGGCCCTTTTCGCAGTCCGCTTGTCAAAATTTGCTCTGCACGCCTCTTAAAATATGCTTTTTTATGTTTTTTTTTGACCCGAGGTGTAGGCAGAAAGCCCAGAATTGTGTAATTTTGCAGCCAAGAGGAACCGGGGCATCCCTGTTCCCGGCCTCTCCCGACATTTTTCCCAACACCAGCCCCACAACCCACAAGGCTCTCTCCTTATTAGGAGAGAAAAGAGGGTAAACGACTATGCAGAAAGACTTTATCTCACTCATCGAGCAAAGCATCCGCCACAACTGGAACCGCTACGCCCTCAGCGACTACGGCGGCGTGAGCCACCGCTACAGCGACGTGGCCCGCAAAGTGGCCAAACTTCATATCCTCTTCCGCCAGGCCGGCATAGAGCCCGGCGACCGCATCGCCCTCTACGGCCGCAACTCCTCGCAGTGGGCCATGGCCTTCATCGCCATCGTCACCTACGGCGGCGTGGCCGTGCCCATACTCCACGAGTTCCACGGCGGACAGGCCCGAAACATCGTCCGCCACAGCCAGTCGCGCATCCTCTTCTGCGACGACCACGCCTGGGCAGAGATAAAGTCGGAAGAGATGCCCGACGTCGTGGGCATCATCAACATTGCCGACTATTCCCTCCTCCTCAGCCGCAGCGAGGCCCTCACCGAGGCACGCGAGAACCTCAACGCCTACTATGGCAAGGAGTTCCCCCGCGACTTCGGCCCCTCCGACGTGAACTACCGCCCGCAGCCTGACGGCGAGGCCCTCGCCCTCATCAACTACACGAGCGGCACCACCGGCTACAGCAAAGGCGTGGAACTTCCCTACCGCTCCCTCTGGAGCAACGCCCTCACGGCGCAGGAACTCGCCCCCGAGACCTTCAAGCCCGGCCACTGCATCGTGGCCATCCTGCCCTCGGCCCACATGTACGGTCTCATGTTTGAGCTTATCGCCGGCTTCCTCGTCGGCATGCACACCTACTACCTCACCCGCGTGCCCTCGCCGCGCATCATCTTCCAGGCCTTCGGCGAGGTGAAGCCCCACATCGCCATCTGCGTGCCCCTCGTCATGGAGAAAATACTCATGCAGGGCGTAATGCCTAAACTCAAGCGCCCCGCCATACGCGCCATACTCCATCTGCCCGTGGCACGTGCCCGCGTGATGGAGCGCATCAAGGAGCAGCTCATGGCAGCCTTCGGCGGGCGCATCAATCAGGTGGTGATGGGCGGCGCAGCCTTCAACCCGCAACTCGAGAAGCTCCTCCACGAGACGGGCTTCCCCTACACCATAGGCTACGGCACCACTGAGACGGGCCCCCTCGTCACTTTCGAGCACGCCCGCTCTTTCCGCCTCGGCACCTGCGGCCGCGCCGCATCGCGCATGGAAATACGCATCGACAGCGCCAACCCCTTGCTCGAGCCGGGCGAGATACTCGTGCGCGGCGACAACCTCATGCTGGGCTACCACGACAATCCCGAAGCCACAGCCGCCGTCATCGACTCCCAAGGCTGGTATCACACCGGAGACCTCGGCCTGATGGATGGCGAGGACAACCTCATCATCAAGGGCCGCATCAAGAATATGCTCCTCACTCCCAACGGGCAGAACGTCTATCCCGAAGAGGTGGAGAGCCAGTTCGGCACGTTGCCGCTTGTCAGCGAGTGCCTCATGGTGCAGCGCGACGACAAGTTCGTCATGCTCGTCCATCCCGACTACGCCGCCGCCGAGCATCAGGGCCTCACGCGCCTGGCCATAGCCAACCTCATGGAGCAGCACCGCCGCACCGTCAACGGCCGCCTCAACCGCTTCGAACAGCTCGCCGCCGTGGAAATCCGCGAGGAGGAGTTTGAGAAGACGCCCAAGAAGAGCATCAAGCGCTTCATGTATCAGTAAAAACACATACGGACGCATTTATGCAAATAGGAAAGAGACAGCCCCACGGCTGTCTCTTTCCTATTGAAGCAATCGGTGCCGGATATGTGCCGTTTATGGGAAATAAACAATATGGCGTAGCCTTACGTCACCGGGCGGAAAAGAATCATATAAATCTATTGGTGTCCGGGGAAGTTTGAAAGTCCTGAAAGGACGACATAACGGAGGGTAGGGCGCAAGCCCTACTTCACTCGCAAATCTCCTTCTATGGGAGCGCTGTAAGTGCGACATAATTCAAGTAAAATGGTAATTATACCGCACTTACAGCGCTCCCACATAGGGATAAACATAAGAGATAGGGCTCGCGCCCTATCCTCCAATCTGTCGCACCTTCGGCGCTTTGTCGTTGCAGGTTAAAAAGTAAGCCCCTCCTATTGGTAACCTTTCAAATCTCCAGCATTTATAAGGAATACGCTAGATTACATTCTTTTTTAGCGGACACTAATAATATAAATCATAATTCATCATATAAATCTTCATAACGCCGTAGGCCGCTGCGCAGGCTATGATGAATATTATGATACTTTATGATTATTATGATTTTGAAGGCCGACGAGCGATATTATGCCGCACATAATTAATTTCTAATTTTTTCCTAATTCATGTAGTGCCGCAGGCCATAATTCCGTTTTTCCCCATCCCCCCAAAACAACGCCGCCGAGGGACTAAGGTCCCTCGGCGGTGTAAGAGGTGTAAGAGGTGTAAGAGAAAAAGAACCTTTAGTGTTTCAGCACTTTCTTCCTCTGCTGGATGATGAGGCCGCGGGCATCAGAGTCTTGACGGCGGCCCTGCATGTCGAAGGTTATGGTCTGTTGTCCGTTGTCCGTTGTCGTTACGCTCACTCCGTCGGTCAACGGCATGAAGTTGGCGGTGAGCGTCACGTTCTTCGTGGCGGTGAAGGTGTAAGGATTCTTTGTGGTGCCGTCGCTCCACTTCACAAACTTGTAGCCCGACTTAGGCGTAGCCGTCAGCGTAACGGTGGCGCCATGCTTATACGTGCCTCCGCCTGAGACGGTGCCCATGCTGGCATCGGCGGAAGTGGCACTGATGGTGTATTGGATGGCTTCAAACGTAGCGGTGAGCGTCACGTTCTTCGTGGCGGTGAAGGTGTAAGGATTCTTTGTGGTGCCGTCGCTCCACTTCACGAAGCGGTAGCCCGACTTCGGCGTGGCCGTCAGCGTCACGGTCTTGCCCTCCTCGTAAGTGCCGCCGCCCGTGACGGTGCCCATAGAGGTATTGGCAGAAGTGGCGGTGATGGTGTAAGTAGTGGGCGGTATCTTCTCAAAGGTTGCCGTCAGCGTCACGTTCTTCGTGGCCTTGAAGGTGTAAGGATTGGCCGTCGTGCCGTCGCTCCACTTCACGAAGCGGTAGCCCGACTTCGGCGTGGCCGTAAGCGTCACGGTCTTGCCCTCCTCGTAAGTGCCGCCGCCCGTGACGGTGCCCATAGTGGTATTGGCAGAAGTGGCGGTGATGGTGTAAGTAGTGGGGGCGGGTGCTTCCTTTGTCTTTATGCGTAGCACGATACGCTCGCTGGCAGAGAAGGTCGTCGTGTTCTTGCGGTCGGTGAAGGACACTTCGCTTGCACCGATGACAAACTTGGGATTAGTCGCCAGCGCCAGCTCCGTAGTTTTTGTAGCCGACTGGGCTTCTACCACTTGCTCCTGAGCGTGGGCAGACAAGCCTGTCATTATCAGCAATGCAGAGAGGATTAGTTTAATGTTTTTCATTGATTATGTTTTCTAGGCGTTGATAAATAGATGTCAGTGTTTTTTCGATGGAAGATAGACGCTCTTCTATCTTATTGGCAAATCTTGATATCACTTCTTCTGTTGTTTCCAGATGAAAGTCTTTTTTACAATCCTGAATGTACTTATTGCATTCTTTCTGCCTTGAGGCGTTTTTATTTGCATTTGGCAGATGAGTCAGTTGATTAGTTGGAGTCATATTACTATTTTATTTAAAAAAAGTAAATACTACAAATATTACGAGTTGTATTAGTTGATTTATAAACCCGGTGGTCATTAAAAGAAGAATGAAGAACGAAAGAGCCATTAGTAAGCAAACAAGGTCCAATACCTGCATATGCATTAACACCATCAGGAACTAATATATAATAATAGTCTTTTGCTTTGGCATTATACAGATTGATGTTATACTCTTTAAGTGGCTTGGTCATACTAAACTCTGTTAACATCGGAACCCATCCTCCTGCTTTGTGCATAGTATGGTCTGTAGAGGATACGGGATATTCCTCATTTATTATCTCTTTCATATTTTTAGCCGTGGGTTCTGTCCAACCAGCATAATAGTAGTAGCCTTCGTCACTGACGTTCTTGTAAACAACACTATCAACGTCGGCAGCATTGATAGCCATAGTCATTTTGTCATTTTTGTACACAACGATTGTTTGTGCATTGACTGTTGCAGCCATTATCAGTAGAATGGTAGCAAGAAGGAATTTGATAGTTTTGATAGTTTTCATAATTGAAAAGAGTTTTGTGGGTTAATAAAGTGAATTGGTTAATAAATAAAAAAGGCGGAACTGCTCGAAGCTTTTCCGTCCTAAAGGCTACCGCCAAGTGGCCATATATATAGAAAAGAACGAACAGTTCACGCCTAAACAGGCATGAACATTCGTCTCTTGTTCTCATATATAAATGAATATTGGCGGTATTCTTAGGACGAGAAACAAGGACAAAGTCCAAGTGCTATATGTCTTGATGTCCGTGCGCCTGGCGCACTTTCATCGGGGAGAGTCAGTTGTTATCTATATTGAATTTGATGTGGAATTAATATTCGCGACAATATTTATTGGTTTGCGAGGGCAAAAATACGAAGTTTTTGTGAAACAGCAAAATAATTGGAGAAAAAACGAGGGTTATGCAAGGATATTAGGCCGTGAAGGAGCAAAACATCTTGCAAGAATGCTTTAGGCCCCTCTTGCAGTAGATGCGAGAGGGGCCTATGATATTGTATGGAAGATGTGCGCTATTTCACCCACACGACATAGTCGTCCTTGCGGGGACGGGGCGCGGGCAGCTGCGTGTCGGCGGGATAGCCGATGATGCAGTGGCCTATGCCTTCGTAGTCGCCCTCGATGCCGAGGTCGCGGAGGATGGCGCGGCCTTCCTCGCTGTTGAACTCTTCCTTGGCGCGGTGTATCCAGCAGGTGCCGAGGCCGAGGGCATGGGCGGCGAGCATGAGGTTGCCCATGACGAGGCTGCCGTCGTAGAGATACGTGCGGCAGGCACGGTCGGCCAGGACGAGGATGACGGCGGGGGCGCCGTAGAACGGGTCGAGGCCGGGGTTCTTCTCGCGCAACTGGGGGTGCTGCTCCATAAGGATTTCAGCGTTCATGCGTGAGAGACGCTTGACGAGGTCGGGGCGCGTGATAGCCACGATGCGGGGGGACTGCAAGCCGTGGCCGGTGGCGGCATAGGTGCCGGCCTCGCAGACTTGGGCGAGGAGATCTTCGGGAACAGGCTTGTCGAGGTACTTGCGTACGCTGCGGCGGGTCTTGATGAGGTTGAGCATAAGAATAAAAGACCCTCCCCCAACCCCTCCCTTAATGGAGGGGAGCGGAATGGGGGAGGAGAATAAATTAAGAATAGTTACAAGTTAGCGACCTTTAGGACATTATTCCCCTCCCTATGGGGGAGGGGTGGCACGGTGCCGTAGGCAGCCGTGACGGGGTGAGGCTGTAAGTTTTACTGCATACTGCCGCCCACGATGTCGAGGAGTTCGGCGGTGATGGCGTACTGACGCTGCTTGTTGTACTGCAGGTTGAGCGTGCGGAGCAGTTCGTCGGCGTTGTCGGTGGCGGTCTGCATGGCCACCATGCGGGCGGCGTGCTCGGAGGCGTTGCTGTCCAGCAGGGCGGTGTAGATCATCAGGTTGACGTAGCGGGGGATGAGGGCGTGGAGTACGGTTTGCATGTCGGGCTCAACGAGGTAGTTGTCGTTGAGGGCGGCAACGTGCGTCTCCTCACGCTGACGTTCTCGCTGGTTCTCGCGCAGATAGTCTATGGCTTGCTGCGAGGTGGCGATGGTCTGGAGGTCGCGCTCGTGGTCGTAGTCCATAGCCTCGGCGATGTCGATAGGCATGAGCTTCTTGTTCTGCAGCACCTGCGAACCTGCGCTCTTGAAGTGGTGGTAGATGAGTTTGACCTCATCCACTTCGCCCTGGACAAACTGACGTCCCAGTTCGCGGCCGATGCGTACGCAGTCGGCAGCGTTGGGCTTGTCGGCAAGTTCCTGGAAGTCGCCGGCAGCGGTAAGTCCGAGGCGTGCCACCTTCTCGGCGACTTTGCGGCCGATGGGGTAGATGACGACCTCGATGCCTTTGTCCTTGTAGGCCTTCACCTGCTTCTCCATAAGGCGCAGCACGTTGGCATTGAAGCCGCCGCAGAGCGAGGAGTTGCTGGCGAAGACGATGAGGGCGGCACGATGCACCTCACGCTCCTGCGTGATGGCGCTCTGGGCGTCAACTTCGCTGGCGAGGAATGTCTTGAGTATCTTTTCGAGCATAGCCTCATAGGGGAGCATGTTCTCAATCATCATCTGAGCGTGGTGCAGCTTGCTGCTGGCCACCATCTTCATGGCGCTGGTGATTTTGCGCGTGCTCTGTACGCTGGCTATGCGGCCTTTGATTTCTTTTAAAGAACCCACGGTAAGAAGGTTAAAAGGTAAAAGTAATAGTGAACAGTTAAAAGTTAAAAGAGAAAAGTTGGGAATGGGGATGATAGGGTATATATGTCCCCTATCTCAACTTTTAACTTTTAATTTTTAACTTTTAATTCCCCGCAGGGGAGGGTCTTATTTATATTGCCCTGCAACGTTCTCCATGACCTCGCGGATGGTGGCGGTGATTGTGTCGTCAATCTTACCGTCGCCGAGGGTGGCGAGGATGTCGGCGTGCTGGGAGCGCATCACATTGAGGAAG
Organism: Bacteroidaceae bacterium; assembly: GCA_024401055.1. Classification (GTDB taxonomy): domain Bacteria; phylum Bacteroidota; class Bacteroidia; order Bacteroidales; family Bacteroidaceae; genus Alloprevotella. The sequence continues at coordinate 70,418 of JAKSLT010000001.1, forward strand.
GCGTCCTGGCATTCGCGCACCTTGTCGATGGGCACGGGGGCGAGGAGACCGTTGGTGCCGCAGTAGAGAATGGCCACCTGCTCACCTACGGGCATCGGGCTGTACTGAGCCTGGATGAGGAGCTGGTTGTTCTTACGGCCGCGGTCAAGGGTCATAGCCGTCACGGCGTCCATATCGGAGGAGAACTTGGAGAAGCTCTCCAGCTCGCGATACTGGGCCTGGTCAATCTTCAGGGTGCCGGCCACCTTCTTCATACTCTTCACCTGGGCGCTGCCGCCTACACGGCTCACGGAGATACCGACGTTGATGGCGGGGCGGAAGCCCTGGTTGAAGAGGTCGGACTCCAGGTAAATCTGGCCGTCGGTGATGGAGATGACGTTGGTGGGGATGTAGGCGCTCACGTCGCCGGCCTGCGTCTCGATGATAGGCAGTGCGGTGAGGGAGCCGCCGCCCTTGACGTGACCCTTGAGGCAGGCGGGGAGGTCGTTCATCTGCTCGGCCACTTCCTGCTGCTCGTTGATTTTGGCAGCACGCTCGAGGAGGCGTGAGTGGAGATAGAACACGTCGCCAGGGTAAGCCTCACGGCCGGAGGGGCGGCGCAGGATGAGGGATACCTCACGATAGGCTACGGCCTGCTTGGAGAGGTCGTCGTACACTACGAGGGCGTGCTCGCCACGGTCGCGGAAGTACTCGCCGATGGCGGCACCTGCGAAGGGAGCGTAGTACTGCATGGCGGCAGGGTCGGAGGCGGTGGCGGCCACGATGATGGTGTAGGGCATGGCGCCGTGCTCCTTGAGGTTCTGCACGAGGGCGGCTACGGTGCTGGCCTTCTGGCCGATGGCTACGTAGATGCAATATACGGGCTTGCCCTGTTCGTAGAAGGACTTTTGGTTGATGATGGTGTCGATGGCGATGGCGGTCTTACCCGTCTGGCGGTCGCCGATGATGAGCTCACGCTGGCCGCGGCCGATAGGAATCATGGAGTCCACGGCCTTGAGACCCGTCTGCAAGGGCTGCTTAACGGGCTGGCGGTAGATTACGCCGGGGGCCTTGCGGTCGAGCGGCATTTCAAAGGACTCGGTGAGGTCGATTTCGCCGAGACCGTCGATGGCCTGACCGATGGGGTTGATGACGCGGCCGAGCATATTGTCGTTCACGCGGATGGAGGCGATACGCTTGGTACGCTTCACCTTCATGCCCTCCTTAATGCCGCTGGTGGGGCCGAGGAGCACGCAACCTACGTTGTTTTCTTCGAGGTTCATCACGATGGCCATCGTGCCGTTCTCAAACTCGAGCAGTTCGTTGGCTTCGGCATTGTTGAGGCCGTAGATACGGGCCACGCCGTCGTTGATGGTGAGCACGGTGCCCACTTCATCAAAGTCGTGCTGGGTGCCAAGTCCTTGCAGTTGTTGGAGAAGGATATCTGATACTTCGCTGGGTTTAATCTTGTCCATTGTTTGTTTTAATAACTGTGTGATAGCACCTATTTTAATTCTTTGAGAATGGTGTTGAGTTGCGACTTAACAGACGCATCCATTCTGTAGGTGTCGTATTCGAGGATGAAGCCGCCGATGATGTCGGGGTCTACCTCGGTGAGGAACTCAACCGTTCCGCCTGTGCGCCTCTCCACCATCTGCTGCATCTTCTGCTGTGTGGCGGGGCTTACGGCGGCGGCAGTGACAAGTCGGCCGTGGGTGATGTTCTTCTGCTGGCGATAGAGAGTGATGTAGGACGATGCGATGAGTTGCATCACTTCTTCGCGTCCTTGCTGCAGGATGAGGTCGATGAACTTGAGCGTCAGCGGACTGGGATTTTCTCCGGCGGCGGCGCTGAGCACGGTTTTCTTCGACTCGGTGGGCAGCATGGGATTGTCGATGGTGCGGCGTAGGCGCGGCAACTCGGCGTAGGCCTGGACTATGGTGTTCATGTCACCATAGACCTTCTCTTCGCATTTCGTCTGCACGGCACTCTTCAGGAGGGCTCGGGCATAGCGAACCGAAATAACGCCTAAATCCATGCTCTATCTATTTTGCGTTAGAAGAAACTTCATCCAGCAAC
>JAKSLT010000010.1 GCA_024401055.1 Bacteroidaceae bacterium
CATGCACCTAATCCTTTATAACCCATATACCTTCTTATTCGACCACCTTCACGAGGAAGAATACTCATCTTCTTTATTTAAGCCAAATCATGGCACTCAAGATGTTACTCAAGAAGATACTTTCGATGAAAAAATAGAGAAGGCTATTAAAGATAATCTTAATATTACCACAGAAGAATTGGCGAAACAATTTGGGGTTACCTCAATGACCATCAAGCGCCACTTAGCAAAAATGCCACATATTCGTTATGTAGGCAGTGGTTATAGTGGTCATTGGGAGGTACTTGACCAAGAGTAAAAACACTGTCGCGATTTGCGACAATGGTTCCAACAATTTATGACAATAGTATGTACATACAGAAAAAATGTGAGACGTTGTCTCACATTTTTTCTGTTCTATATAAGATACGTTTAGCAATTCAACCACTGACGGAGCAACTGCAATAGACACCAAAATGAATACAATGAAGTGACATACGAGATGCCTGCCCACCACCAGAACACCTTTGATGACAGGTACACTCCTTTACCTGACTTTATGAATGATCGCATTTCTTCATTCTGATTACGAAGTTCTTGTATCATCAGTCTCCTATGGCTGGCAAGAAGTGTGGTCTCTGCCTTGATTAACTCCTCTCTTGCAGATTTGATGGCATTCTGGCATTCATCAGTCATTTCAACCTTTAGCACTGTTGATTCGGCTCGTGTAACAGCGCGACAGAAAGCGGAAACAGCTGTATTCATACTGTCTTTGGCTGCATTCAATGCTTTCACCATATCCGTTCCATCTTTGGCCGCCTTCTCAACTTTTTGAATGTTATCGTTCAAGTCACTCATGGCTTGTTTCAGAAGTTGAATATCATTGTCAAGGTTAGCCTTTTGTTCCTTGACCTCTTCCTGCTTGTTGATTTCCTCAACAAGGCTATCATATTTATTTCCCAATATTGTTGTCCGGTAAAACTTTTAGATTTGATAAAATTGAGGGCTGGTACTGTAAAAGTATCAGCCCTTTTGATTATCTTTGCTTTCACCACAAAACCAAAGTAATCAAATCATGGGCAAAGATAGCAATTTTACCGGACAGCCGGTGTATAGTCAGGTGTTAAATTTACTTGATCGGGAGAAAATCATGCAAATCAGCCGCGAAACGGCGGGAAGCGAAGCTTATGTGAAACGTTTTGACGGCTACCAGCATCTCGTGGTGATGCTTTTCGGCATATTGAAACACTTTGACTCTCTGCGTGAACTGGAGATAGGAATGAAGGCGGAAGCTCACAAGCTGCGGCACCTCGGCATGGACTATCTCGTGCGCCGTAGCACGCTGGCAGAGGCCAACATACGCCGTTCGCAGGAGTTCTTTGCCAAGGTCTATGCCTACCTGCTGGACAGATATGCCAAGTTTTTAGCGGACAGCCGCCCTCCGAAGAGCTATAAGGGGCAGACACATGAGCCGAAGGACTGGGAGAAACTGCTCTACATGATGGATTCCACCACCATCACGCTCTTTGACAACATCCTCAAGGGCGTTGGCCGTCATCCGAAGTCCGGGAAGAAGAAAGGAGGGATGAAGGTGCATACGGTGATGAAGTATCACGTTGGCGTGCCGATGGTGGTGCAGCTCACATCGGCCGCGAAGCACGACCATTACCTGCTCAAGGAGGTGCATCTGCCCAAGGGAGCCAATCTTGCCATTGACCGTGCATACATAGACATCGCACAGTTTCAGCGCCTTACGGAAGAGGGTGTGTGTTATGTCACAAAAATGAAGAAAAACCTCAAGTACGAGGTCCTGGAGTCTATCGCGTATGTGAATCCAGAGGGATTAGTGACCCATATTGACCAGAAAGTACGTTTTACCCGCGGAGAGCTGACGCACGATGCACGCAGGGTGGAGATTTTCGAAGAGAAGAAAAAGCCAGTGGCCTTGCTTACGAATAACTTTGAGTTCACTGTAGAGGATGTTTCTGAAATCTACAGGCTGCGCTGGGCCATAGAATCGCTCTACAAACAGTTAAAACAGAATTTTCCGCTCCATTTCTTCTATGGAGACAGCGTCAACGCCATACAGATTCAGACATGGGTGGTGCTCATAGCCAACCTGCTCATCACGGTACTCTCACGGAGCATAAGACGCAACTGCGCCTTCTCGCAAGTCGTGACGATGATACGCCTGACGCTCATGTACTACATTGACTTTATCCGTTTCATGGAGAATCCGGACAAGACATGGGACGACATCCTTGCCAGGGAGGCTCAAAAAGGGCCGCCACAGCCAACACTTTTTGATTAGGGGGGCTTACTTTTGAGAAAAAGAACCCCGAAGTCCGTGTCTACTGGGCTCCGGGGAGGTTTCTTATGCTGTTTTGAGTTTTACCGGACAGCAATAGTTGTTTATGTATGTCGTGAGGGCTTATTTGACTTCGTCGAGTAAGGCTCGCCGCTCGGCAATGTTTAAGTGAACTTACATTGCTCTCGCTCCTTGCTTACTTGACTTCCTCGAAGTCGGCGTCCTGAACGTTGTTGTCGTTGGCGCCTTGACCGGGCTGCTGACCGCCGGGCTGACCACCCTGGAAGCCTGCGCCGCCCTGGAAACCTGCGCCGGCATCGGGGCCGGGCTGCTGGGCGCCTGCCTGCTGGTACATCTGCTGTGAGGCGGCCTGCATGACGTTGTTGAGTTCGTTGATGGCGGCATCAATCTGGGCGATGTCCTGGGCCTTGTGGGCGGCACGGAGTTTCTCTACGGCTGCCTCGATGGCGGGTTTCTGGTCGGCGGGAATCTTGTCGCCATTCTCCTTCAGGAAGTTCTCCGTCTGGAAGACCATGGAGTCGGCCTGGTTGATCTTGGCGATGCGCTCGGCTTCCTTCTTGTCGGCTTCGGCATTGGCTTCGGCTTCGGCCTTCATGCGGTCGATTTCTTCCTGTGAGAGGCCGCTGGAGGCTTCGATGCGGATGCTCTGCTCCTTGCCCGTAGCCTTGTCCTTGGCGCTTACGGAGAGGATACCGTTGGCGTCGATGTCGAAGGTTACCTCAATCTGGGGCACACCGCGACGGGCGGGGGCGATACCGGCGAGGTTGAAGCGGCCGATGCTCTTGTTCTGGGCGGCAAGGGTGCGCTCGCCCTGAAGGACGTGGATGGTGACTTCGGGCTGGTTGTCCTCGGCCGTGGAGAATACCTGCGACTTCTTGCAGGGGATGGTGCTGTTGGCATCGATGAGCTTGGTCATCACGCCGCCGAGGGTTTCGATACCCATGGAGAGGGGAGTGACGTCGAGGAGGACGACATCGCCCACGCCGGCTTCCTTGTTGAGGATGGCGCCCTGGATGCTGGCACCTACGGCTACTACCTCATCGGGGTTGACGCCCTTGCTGGGAGCCTTGCCGAAGAAGTCCTGCACGAGCTGCTGGACGGCGGGGATGCGGCTGGAACCGCCCACGAGGATGACTTCGTCGATCTCGCTGGTGCTGCAACCGGCATCGCGGAGGGCGTTCTCGCAGGGGATGCGGCAGGCCTGGATGAGGCCGTGGGCGAGTTGCTCGAACTTGCTGCGGGTGAGGGTCTTCACGAGGTGCTTGGGCACACCGCCTACGGGCATGATGTAGGGGAGGTTGATTTCGGAGGAGGTGGTGCTGGAGAGTTCAATCTTGGCCTTCTCGGCGGCTTCCTTGAGGCGCTGCATGGCCATGGGGTCGGCAGAGAGGTCGGCGCCTTCGTCGTTCTTGAATTCCTGCACAAGCCAGTCGATGATGACCTGGTCGAAGTCGTCGCCGCCGAGGTGGGTGTCGCCGTTGGTGGAGAGCACCTCAAAGACGCCGCCGCCGAACTCGAGGATGGAGATATCGAAGGTACCGCCGCCGAGGTCGAAGACGGCAATCTTCATATCCTTGTTGGCCTTGTCGATGCCATAGGCGAGGGCTGCGGCCGTGGGTTCGTTGACGATACGCTTCACTTCAAGACCGGCAATCTGACCGGCCTCCTTGGTGGCCTGGCGCTGGGAGTCGGAGAAGTAGGCGGGCACGGTAATGACGGCTTCCTTGACTTCCTGGCCGAGATAGTCCTCGGCGGTCTTCTTCATCTTCTGGAGAATCTGTGCGGAGATTTCCTGGGGGGTGTACTGACGGCCGTCGATGCTGACGCGGGGCGTGTTGTTGTCGCCACGCACGACATCATAGGGCATGCGGGAGATTTCCTTCTGCACCTGGTCGTAGGTCTCGCCCATGAAGCGCTTGATGGAGTAGATGGTCTTCTTGGGGTTGGTGATGGCCTGACGCTTGGCGGGGTCGCCCACCTTGCGCTCGCCACCTTCCACGAAGGCTACGATGGAAGGCGTGGTGCGCTTGCCTTCGGAGTTAGTGATGACTACGGGCTCGTTGCCCTCGAATACGCTGACACAAGAGTTGGTCGTGCCAAGGTCGATACCAATGATTTTTGACATAGTGGTGTTTTGTTTTTTATGATTAATATTGTTTGTGCGTGTGGGGAGCGGAGGGGGAACTCCCAGCGGAAAACCGCTGGGCACAGGGGCCTCGCGGTAGGGGAGGGGGGCTCCGCGCTATCGTGAGCTATGCAAAGAGTGTGCCAAAGGAAAAGAAAATGGCAGACTTCGGGGAAAAGTCTGCCATTCTGTCAGAGCCCGCCCGCACGTGCATATAATATATATATGAGAGAGAATGTGCTTGCTTTTCTTGCGTATCTGCTAAAATATATATGGTGTTATTGGTAAAATAGGAAAAATAAAAGCATTTGTGCTAATTTATGAGTGAAACATTTGTATATTTGGAGGGATTTGTCTATATTTGCAGCCACAAATCTTATGTAGTTTTGTCGTGTTTCGCGATTACTACAAAACATTATCAATCTAATAAAGAAATAGCCTATGGTAAACAACGGACGCTAAACGCGGAGAGTTGATCACAAACTGATATGCTCAACCGCATCAATGTAATCATTGCGCGTTCCGTCCGAATAGAGTAGTAAATATTGAAATAAGAGCTAACACGGCTCTTGTTCTCTGTTTCCGAATACCGCCAATTTTCGCACATCGAGAACAAGTATAGTGGAGTTCACGTTAATAGGGCGTGGGCTATCCTTTGCTTGTAGATGTGCAGGTCACTTGGCGGTAACCAGGAAACATACAGGCATTCGGATGGTTACACGCCTTTTTTATTTAAATCTTTAATTTTTATTTAATATGAAAGAAAAAATCAAGAATGATTATAAAGAGCTCATAGCTCTCTACAATTGCTATATGGAACTTCACAATAGCGCTCTTCAACACGAAGTTTCAATATGTGGGAAAATGGCTTTATATGAAAGGATGAGAGTTATACTTGATTCAAACGAGGTGTTTCCTATAATAATGGCCGGGGCACCCAATGCTTTGGAAGATTATATTCACAATGTAAAAGAAGATACACCTGTTTTTATTGAAAAGATTAGACAGTGGCTTGAACAAAGTTAAAAACAAAACGAATAACGTTATGAAACAGATTATGATTACTGGCCTGCTTGATTGGAAGAAATCGTGTGCAAAAGGGATAGTATTATGGATGGTATTTCAGGGATTATTTATGCTGTCTCATCAAGATTGTTTGGCTTATGATTTTCAGGTCAATGGAATATACTATAATATAATATCTGCGACACAAAATACAGTAGAAGTAACATATAATAGCAAACATACCTGGAATGGTAATGAGTATTATGCTTGTAATTATTCAGGATATATCAAAATTCCCTCCAGTGTGCAATATATGGGCATAACATATAAAGTAATTGGTATTGGGGAACATGCGTTTTCTACGGAGGCTGGCAATGAGTGGGCTGACCCTTATAAAAAGAGACTAACATCCATTACTATTTCAGAAGGGATTGAATATCTTAAGGAGTGTGCATTGTATCATTGTGATGGCTTGTCATATATTTACTTGCCTTCAACAATTAAGGAACTTGACAGCGGAGCGATATCTGGGTCAGATTTGAAATGGATGTTTTTTAAAGGAGGGGAACCTCCGCATATAGTTAGTTTGCCGAATGTAGAGATAATCGTTCCACAAAAGCAACTATATCTTACTGATTCGGAATGGTCAAAATATGAGAATCAACTCATAGAAATGGTTACATTTGATAGTAGTAATCTTGTATATGATGGAAAATCGCATGTTTTGCCCTGGACGAGTAATTTGAAGAATTTTGATGTTGAAATTTTAAACAACCAGACTTCTATTAATGCAGGGAATAATATCGCAAAGATTTCGTATTCATGTTCAGTAAGTGATGTGGTAGTAGCAGAAGGGACTTTTAACTACCGTTATGAAATAGCCAAAGCTCCGTTAAACGTCAACATTGGTAATGCCCAAAGAATATATGGAGAAGCTAATCCCGAGTTCTCCTATACCATGTCGGGGTATGTGAACGGCGAAAACGAAGATGTCGTATTAATACAGCCGACTATGACTACAACAGCCAACGCAAAGAGCGATGTGGGAGAATACACCATAACGGGTGTAGGAGGCGAGGCGGATAATTATTCTTTTAATTTCATTGATGGAAAGCTTACCGTCTCAAAGGCTCCTTTATCGGCTGAAGTTCAACATACCACTCGCGAATATGGTAATGCCAATCCTTCTTTTTCGTTGAATTATCAAGGATTGAAGAATGGCGAAACCGTACCGGCGTGGATTGATAAGCCTGTTTATAGCACAGTTGCCACTCAGGGAAGCGCTATAGGGGATTATAGCGTCACGGCAACTGCAACTCCGAAGAACTACGAACTTTTGGATATAGCTTCTGGCATTCTAACTATTACTCCCGCTACACTCAAGGTCACGGCTCAAAACAAGAGTAGATTGTATTATGAGAACAATCCGGAGCTGACGTGCTCTTTCTCAGGCTTTAAGAATGGGGAGAAAGAGACCGTTTTGAATAGTCTTCCTGTTGTATCAACAACTGCAAATCTGAATAGTGATGCAGGAAAGTACGAAATAACTGCGTCTGGTGCCTCGGCGCAGAATTACAAGATGACCTATCAGGCAGGGACGCTCACGGTCAATCCAAGAACATTGTCCGTTAAGGTTGGTAACTATGAGCGACCATATGGTGAGGATAATCCGGAGTTTGAGTTGTCTTACGATGGCTTTGTCGGGAAAGATGGCACTGAAGATCTTACAAAAGTTCCATCAGCCTATACATCTGCCACAAAGTCATCTGGTGTAGGCTCTTACCCCATAAATATTTCTGGAGGTGAAGCAATGAACTACTCTTTTAAATACACCTCTGGGTACTTGGAAATTATTAAAGCCGATCAAGAGATTATCTGGAATCAAGATCTTTCAAACCTTGAAGTTGGTCAGCAAATAGAACTACTTGCTTATTCCACCTCGGAGCTTCCTATTACATATATAATGGATGACAATGGTGTTTGTGAAATGTATTCAATTGGCAATAAAAAATATCTTGATTGTATCGGAAAAGGTGAAATCCGTATAAGGGCTTCACAAGATGGTGACAAAAACCATAATCCTGCTGTCAGAGCATCAAAAACAGTTAAAGTCTTTGATACTATGGGTGTATTTGGCATAAATCAGTCTTCTCCAAAGGCCGCTTATTTAGATTTGTCAGGTAAACTAGTAGTTAATCCAAAAGAAAGACAGCCCATAATCAAGATAGAGGGTGGGAAGTCGCGTAAAATTTTGATGAGGAATTTGCCTGTAATGTAAATGGGGCTTTCCTTGTGTGCAATCGTTTTAGCATTAAAGGCTACAACTCGTATGAATTGATTAAACCTTTTGGAAAGACTTCTTCCCTATAAATTGATATTAGCCCCCTAAGTTTTGCGAAAACTTAGGGGGCTAAGAAAAACTAAAAGTGGGCTAGGAAAATTAAAGGAGGGACAGAATCTTCTACTTGGGGAAGTACATAAAGAGCTTCTCAAGTGACTTGGCATCGTGCCAGCTCCACCAGCGGTCGCCCATAAGGGTTTTGAAGGCCGTCTTGTACTCGGGGGCGATGCATTTCTTGACGGCGTTCTCGCGGGCGGGGACGACTTTGCCGCGAAGGACGAAGTAATAGACATCCTTGAGGGGATAGCCCTGGGCCATCTCTTCTTCCAGGGCGAGGATGCTCTCCTTGAAAAAGAGGCCGCCCATAGACATCATCGTGGCAATGTCGATGTTCTCCTGACCATATATTTGCTTGTCAACGACGGTGACGCGCACGAGATAGTTGTAGTCGCGCGTGGCAATGACCTGGCCGAAGATGCTGTCCACCTTGAGGAATGTGGTGGAGTCAACCTCTACACTAATTATGTTCTTGACGTAGGCGCGGCGAATCTTGTCGTTGTCGTCGAGGAAGTAGAGGGCGCCGTCGTCGAGGGAGAAGTTGACGCGTGCCGTGGTGTGGCGCCCGAAGGGCTGGTTGACGCGGGCTTCCTTAAACTCGGGATAGATGACGGGATACTTGCTGCGACGAAGTTCCTGAAGTTGCTGCGCGCAGAGCGGAGCAAAAAAGGAATATGCAAAAAGCGAAAGAAGGAAAATTAAGCGTTTCATAGTTTTTGTTATTGGAAAACAGACAACTGTTAACTATTAACTGTAAACTATTTTTTGTCCACGGCCTCCTGAATCTTCTTGCAGAATTCAAGTTCCATACCGGGACCGAAGCCGGCTTGGTCGAGGATGACGTTGCCTTCGCGGTCGAACATAAAGTAGCGGGGAATACCGCTCACGGCGGGTTCGATGCCCTCGAAGGACTTCAGACGGTAGTGGTCGCCGGGCATATCGACGAGCATAGTGTTCCACTTGTCGAGGGGGCTGCTCTCGTTGGTGATATACACGAACTGCACATCGTCGGAGGAGAAGTCGTCGTGGTGGGGCTTCATAGCCTTGATGCCGTTCTTGCAAGGACCGCACCAGGTGGCCCAGAGGTCCATATAAACGACCTTGCCCTTATACTTGGCGGCAATGGTCTTGAGGAGGTCGGCTGCGGGCACGTCGGGCACCTCGCACACCTTACCGCCCTTGCCTTCTGCCATACGCTTCTTAAGGTCGAGGGCCTCGGCGTGCTTGGCTTTTATGATAGGCTGGTAGGCGGGAGCGATGGCGTTGACTTCGGCCTCGGTCACGTCCTCAAGGGCATTGATGCGGTTGAGAAGGTCCTCTGCGGCCTTGCGCTCGGCCAGACGCTGGGCGGCAGCATCGGGATTGGTGGCGCGCAGTTGGAGGTCGGAGGCGGTGAAGAGTTGGCGGTCGGGAACTTTCTGGCCGTCCATAGTGAGGGTGTTCACCTGCCGGCCGTCGGCGATGAGGGTGTAGCAGGGCTCGCCTTCAGCCAGGAGGCCGTTGTCAAGACGCGTGAGGGCGTTGTAGTCCACGGTAAGGGTGATGTCCTCGCCGGGGATGCAAGGCACGGTATAGACATCGTTGCGGCTGTTGCGCAGATAGACGAGGCAAGCCGTGGGGATGGCTGTGGTGACGGTCACGGTGCCGCTGATGGTGCCGTCGGTGGCGGGCTGCCAGGTGGGTTCGGTGAGAGACTGCTGGAAGGGCGACTCGGTAAGGGAGAAGAAGCCCGGTTGCAGGGTGTAATGGGCGGGGAGTTCGTCGCCGATGACCTTTACGAAGATGTGGCCGGTCTTCGCCTCGGAAGGCGTGGTGCTGGCCGTCCAGGTGAAGGGCTTGGCATCGGTCGTGGTGAGGTGGGTGGGGTAGGTCTTACCGTCGAGACGGATGCCGCTCACGCAGAACTGCTCGGGGTTGTCCACGCCTTCGTCGAAGGTGATGACTTTCGTGCCTTTGGGGAGGGCGGGGAAGACGAGGTCGATGTTGATGGTGGCCAGGGCGCCTTCACCGGCACGGGCGGCGCCATAGTGGCCGAAATACTTCTGACCGCAGACGAAGGGCACGACTTTGGGCTCATCTTTCTCGTGGCCGGAAGGCACCTGATAGGCTGTGCCGCTGATGACGGGAAGCACTTTACCGTCTGCCACGAGGCGGGCTGTGGGAGCGATGCTCCACTCAAAGAGGGCGTGCACCGTCTTAAAGCGGACGGTAGTGGAGGTCTTGGTCAGAGTAACGCTCTCGGGCACGAAGGCATTTTGAGCGGTAAAGGCGAAAGCCGGTTTCTCAATGACTGTCACTTTGGACTTTGCCGTGGCGGAGAGCGTGAAGACGAGCGCCATGGCGAGGAGGGCGAAAATCTTTTTCATTGTATTTTTGGTTTTGTTGTTTGGGGGCTTGGGAACCCAGCGGAAAACCGCTGGGAACGGTGGCGGAAAGTCTCCCTTTAAGGGAGATTTAGAGGGTCTCCCGCAACGGCTTCGGCGCATCTCTCGCCGTCGATGGCGGCACTCACGATGCCTCCCGCATAGCCGGCTCCCTCGCCGCAGGGGTAGAGGCCCCGGATGCGGATGTGGGAGAGGGTGCCGTTGTCGCGGAGGATGCGGACGGGGGCCGAGGTGCGCGTCTCGCTGGCTATCATTACGGCATCGTTGGTGAGGAAGCCGTGGCAACGCTTGCCGAAGGCGAGGAAACCCTCGCGCAGACGGCTGGTGATGAACTCCGGCATCCAGAAATGGAGGGGCGAGGCGATGAGGCCTGCGCTGTAGGTGCTCTGGGGGAGGTCGGCGGAGAGACGGCGGTTGACGAAGTCGGCCATACGCTGTGCGGGAGCCACCTGCGTGCGGCCTCCCTGAAGCCAGGTGAGGCGCTCAAGGTGTTCCTGCATCTCAAGCATACAGAGCGGGTTGCCTTCCGTCACGACCTCGGGGGCCACGGCGGCGACATCTTCGGGGTGGAGTTCCACCACCATGCCGGAGTTGCTCCAGCGGCCACCGCGATGGGACGGGCTCATACCGTTCACCACCACCTGCTCGGGGCCTGACGCGGCAGGTACCACCACACCACCCGGACACATACAGAAACTGTATACGCCACGGCCCTGGCATTGCTGCACGAAACTGTATTCGGCGGCAGGGAGCCACTCGCCACGCCCTTCGCGACGGTGGTATTGCAGGGAGTCGATGAGGGCGGAGGGGTGCTCGAGGCGCACGCCCACGGCAAGGCCCTTGGCTTCTATCTCCACGCCCTCGGCATGGAGGAAGCGATAGACATCGCGGGCGGAGTGGCCCGTGGCGAGGATGACGGGGCCGTGCCATTCCTGGTCGGCGGTCCTCACGCCTACGCACGCGTTATTATTAATAAGGAGGCCCGTTACCTTCGTCTGGAAATGCACCTCGCCGCCGGAGCGGACGATGCGCTCGCGCATGGCGCGGATGATATGCGGCAGGCGGTCGGTGCCGATATGGGGATGGGCGTCGGCGAGGATGTCGGGCGTGGCACCGTGCTGGACGAACACCTGGAGAATCTTCTCCACCGAACCGCGCTTCTTGCTGCGCGTGTAGAGTTTGCCGTCGCTATACGCGCCCGCCCCGCCTTCGCCGAAGGAGTAGTTGCTCTCGGGGTCCACGAGGTGCTCGCGGGAGATACGGGCGAGGTCCTTCTTGCGGCTGTCCACATCCTTGCCGCGCTCCAGGACAACGGGCTTGAGACCCAGTTCGATGAGGCGTAGGGCGGCAAAGAGACCGCCGGGGCCGGCACCCACGACGACGACCTGCGGGCGGTCGCTCACGTCAGGATAGACGATGGGCGGGAAGTCCAGTTCGGGAGCCTTCTCGCCGATATAGGCGTCGAGGCCGAGGTTGACGAATATGGTGCGCTGGCGGGCGTCGATGGAGCGACGGCGGATGCGGAGGGCCGTGATGTCGGCAGGACGCACGCCAAGGGTGCGGGCCACTTCCTCGCGCAAGAGCGGCTCCTGGGCGGCCACCTGCGGGAAAACGCGGAGTTGGAGAGTCTTTATCATAAGGCGCTACGTGCCGCAAAAATACAAATTTATGTGCACATTCGCAAGAAGAGGGCCGATTTTTAGAGGAAATGTTGGTCGTTTGAGCATTTTGTTGTACTTTTGCAAAGGATTTTGGCACCCTTCGTGCTAATAGTTCACATTCGTCAATCAACACTTACATAATATGAAACGCTTATTTTCTTTCCTGTTTGTCTCCCTTTTCGCCTTCTCCGGCCTCTTCGCCCAGAGCGTCATCGACGACCTCCTGGCCAAAGGCGGCGTGTTCACCTTCGGCAGCCGTCGCGGCACGGGCTATGTGATGGCCGAGACCGCCACACATACCGTGAAGGGCGTGACCAAGAAGGCTGGCGACAAACTCCAGCAATGGGCCGTCATCCCCAGCGGTGGCGGTTACGTGGTGCGCAATGTCAGCACCGGCCGCTACATTCAGAAGGTAGATGGCACCAACAAGACTTACACCACCAGCCTCATCAAGAACGTACTCTACATCAAGGCCTCCCCCAAGTCCACCTCCACTAAGCCCCGCATCATCATCAGCACCTCGAACGGTTTCAGCGATTACACTTGCCTGCACGACGATGCCTCGCACAACGTCGTGAACTGGAACGCCAACAACAGCGCCGACGCCAATCCCTGCTCCGACTGGGAGGTGGCTGCCGTGGAGGGTGTGGATATGGACGCCCTGCGCCAGTATTTCGATGAGTTGAGCGGTATCTGCGACCCGGCCGACGGCATCTACGTCAGGATATGCAATACCGTCACGGGCATGTTCATCTCCGAGCGTGGCGACGACAACAGCCTCACCCTCGCCTACGACGACGAGGAGGATATGGCGCAGCTCTGGAAGATGACCTCCGCCGGCAACGGTAAGTACCACCTCCAGAACATGAAGACCCTGCGCTATGCCGCCACGGGTGGCTCAATGGGCTACATGAACACCACCAACACCGCGCAGCCCGACATACAGTTCGGCCCCACCGCCACCGAGTGGGAGACGCACTACAACATCCTCTGCAACGGCACGTATCTCTACAATTCCGGCGGCAACAACATCATCACGGGCAACGGCAAGGACGCCCGTTGTCAGTGGCTCTTCTTCAAGAGCAAGCTCACGGCCGAGGAAATCGCAGAGAAGCAGGGCGACTACCCCATCTTCACCGACCTCCGCGACAACCAGACGAAATACAGCAACGCCTTCGTCAAGTTCTTCACCACCGCCTCCTGCTCCGTCCTCAAAGACGAATACCAGCAGATGAGCGATGCCGACCTCACCGCCGCCCTCGTTGCGGCAGGCCTTCCCGAATATCTCCAGAAGATAGCGCTCAAGGTGAAGAACGACGCGTGGGCTCCCTATGAGAAGCAGTTCCGCGTGGCCGACTACGGCGCCTATTCCAAGTTTGACTCCTGGCACGTGTGCAACCAGCCCTCGATGACAGGCACCGGCTACAACTATGGCCGCCTGTCCAATCCCACCGGTATCACCGCGCACGCCGGCGATATACTCGTCGTCTTCTGCGAGAGTGCGGCGCCCAGCGGCACCACCCTCCAACTGGAGTATGTGCAGGGCACGGCCTATTCCGGCACCACGGTAGGTCTCAAGAAGGGTATGAATGTCTTCACCTTCAACAACGACGTGACCTTCCACATCTTCTATCAGGTGAACTCCACCACCCGCGACCTGGCCGACTTCCCCCGCCTCAACATCCACATCGAGGGCGGCCGTCTCAACGGCTACTTTGACCTCACCCGCGGCCACACCAACGAAGACTGGCAGTATATGGTGAAGAACATGCTCGCCGAGAGTTCCGTGGTGAACCTCAAGGCCCCCAGCCTCGTCTTCGCCTTCGATGCCGCCGCCGTCAAGAAAGCCTGCCCCAAGAATATGGTGGAGGTACTCGGCATCTGGGAGGACTTCATGAAGCTCGACCGCGAGCTGCTCGGCGTCAACAATACCTACATCCCTAATGTGGAGGAACGCTTCAACAATGTGTATAACTGTTTCAGCGGCGACGAGAACTACACCGGCTACATGCACGCCACGAACTACGGTGGCTATTTCAACGATACCACCATTCCCACCATTATGAACTACGAGCAGATGCAGCAGGACGGTATCTGGGGCCCCGCCCACGAACTCGGCCATCTGCATCAGGCCCTCTTCAACCTCGTCGGCACTACCGAGGCCTCCAACAATATGTTTGCCAACGCCTATGTCTATAAGCAGGGCCGCACCACCCAGCGCGCCGCAGCCCCCAAGACGGTGTTCGATGCCTTCGCCAAGAACACCTCGTGGTATTCGCAGGACATCTGGACGATGACGAAGCTCTACTATCAGCTCTACACCCACTACGTCATCCTCGGCAACCATCCCACCTTCTTCCCCGAACTCTTTACCAAACTCCGCCAGAGCGGCCTCGACCGCAACGGCAAGACGCCCTCCGTCGTCACCGGCCTCGGCGACTGCCTGAAGTTCGCCCGCTATTGCTGCGAGGTGGCACAGGAAGACCTCTCCGAACTCTTCGAGGTCTATGGCTTCTTCCATCCCTGCACCGACCTCGCTATCTACGACTACGGCAACTTCACCGTCAACACCACGCAGGCCGACATCGACGAGACCATAGCCTATATGCACACCTTCCCCCGCAAGATGGGAAATATCCTTTTCCAGGACGACCGCATCAAGCCAGTGCCCGCCACCTACGAGGGCCACAAGGAAGGCGAGACCAAGAAGCGCCGCTCCGACGACCAGATAGGCTCCGGCGTGAGTGCCGGCAACTACGGACAGTACACCGACTATATCAGTGCCGACACGCGCGACACCTACGAGTGCCACGTCAACGGCTACTACTACAACTCCACCTCCGGCGGCAAGATAACCATCCGCGGCACGGGTGCCCAGGGCCTCGTAGGCATCAAGGTGTATGACGAGCAGCATAAGCTCATCTATGTCGCCAACACCTCCACCTTCACGCTCCCCACCAATCTCCGCAAGCTCAACTATACCGTCTATGCCGCCATGGGCGACGGCACCGACCGCCTCCTCGGCTGGAACGAGCCACTGCCTGATGCTGTAAACACCCTTTCGACAACAGGCAACGGACAACAGACCGCTCCTGCCTACGATTTGCAAGGCCGCACCCTCGGAACTTCCGAGCGAGAGGGCCTTCGCGGTCTCTACATCGTCGGTGGCCGTAAGGTTATCCGATAGGTCAAACCCCTATCCCCACTCAAGGAGACCCTCTCGGGACTTCCCCCTTTAAGGGGGAGCGAGGGGGGCTCCTTATGCTTGATTTTGCAAACACATGTTTACATTTAGGGTATAAAAAGTGTAAAAACGTTGCAAAAAGTCACTTTTTTCATCAATTTTCTTGCAACTTAATATAAAAGTCTGTACTTTTGCATCAGTTTTTCATGGTATTAGATTTAAGGTTAATGAAAGGTTGGCTGTCGTGAGACAGTCAATTTTTTTTGTGCTCGCCGAAGAGTGGGACATTTCGTTGCTTCGCAAGAAATAGTACGGCTTCGCCGGAAATGCCCCCCCCCTCTTATCCCCCCGAGGGGGGGGAGTCCTGTTTTCTTTCGCTCTTGGGCTCTCCCCCCTCGGGGGAGTTGGAGGGGGTCTTTGTTATTTCCCGCGAAGCGGCTTACTATTTCCCGCCCGCAGGGCGGTGTTATTTCTCGACGCAGCCGACAAAAATTCTATCCCTCGCAGACAAACGCCTTCTTACCCGCTCCCGACTTCCAAAATTTTTGATAAATTTATTCCTAATTCATGTAGCGCCGCAGGCAAATTCCCTTCCTGAAATTGTAAAATATTTTGACAAAACTAAAATGGCGGGAAAACGACGATTTCCGGGGCTCCGCGTTCGCGTTTTGGCAGACGGACTTTGCAATAGTCCGCACGGCGTTGTTGTTTTTGCATGCTGCGGCTGGCATTTTTCGGCATTTTTCGCTCCGTTTTCCTCATTTTTTTCAAAAATCCGCCCTTGGCCGCGGTACTTTTTCCCATAAAGTTTGCACTAGTTCCCTTTTAATTTCAACTGAAAGAGGACTAGGAAAAATTAAAAGAGGACTAGTTCGGATTAAAAGCGGACTAGTTCGAATTAAAGGAGGACTAGTGCGAATTAAATGGGAAGAAGTTTTCGGCGGCTTAAAAAAGGCTTGGAGTAAAAGGGAACTAAGGTGCGCAGAGGAGTGTAAGTGCGGTGAGAATCAGAAGAATACCAAAGTACTCAAATTTCGCGATATTTCGGAGCGCGGCGCGCCGCGGCGGAAAATACGCTATTCTCGCGCGAAAATAGGCCCCGAAACTGTAAAATATTTTGACAAAATTCGCCGGTCTGCACGGTCTGCCGCCGCGTCGGCGAGGCGCCGGTTTCTTTCCGTTTCGCGTCGGGTCGCTGCGGAGGCTAAAAGGACGTTAGACTGCGCTATTTGCACTAATGAGTTTGCAATATCGGCCGATGAGGTAATTTTTTTTACTTTTTTTAGGTGTTAGGGTGGCGTAGTGTCGCAGATTACTTGTAAATTTGCAGAGAAATATCTATTAGTTGCAAAATGTAGCGAAACAGGGCCGCGGGCGTGGCAAAATGTCGCGAGGCCGGCGGCTTGAAGACTAAAATGCCAAAGCGTGCATGCGCGTAGGGCGCGGGCGCAGGTGTTTATATTAACGGAGCGGCGGCCGTGACGGGCGCTGCATGACGAACGAACTTAACTAAAAATACATATCAAACAAGCCTATGGTAAAGACTTCTACTCTTTCCTCTCTTCTTTTGCTCGGTATGTTCAGTCTCGCCGCCTCATTGACGGCGGGCGACCACATCGTGGGTACCGACGTGACGAAGAAGAACGTGCTGATGGAGGACTTCACGGGAATCCACTGCACGTACTGTCCCGACGGCCACAAGATAGCCGCCCGTATGCATCGCAACCACCCCGAACAGGTGTATGTGCTGGCTATCCATGCAGGAAACTACGCCACCCCCGGCCGTGACGAGCCCGACTTCCGCACGAAGGAAGGCACGGAGGTCAACAACGGCTTCGGCGTGACGGGCTACCCCGCCGGCATCGTGAACAGGACGCTCTACAGCGAGTCGAAGAGCGGCCTCGTCATCAACCGCAGCCTCTGGCCGCTCGCTGCCAAGGAACAGATGGTGCAGGACGCCAGCGTGAATCTGGCTGCCACGGCGCAGTATGACGGCAACACGCGGAAACTCTCCATTCACGTGGAGGGCTACTACACGAAGGTGGAGAAGGCGTGGACGCCCCGCCTGACGGTGGTGCTGGCGCAGGACCATATCCAGGGCCCCCAGACGGGTGGCCAGTTGGGTGAGGACTACATCCACAACCACGTGGTGCGCGCCTATCTGAACGGTGCCTGGGGCGAGGAACTCGCCGCTCCCGTGCAGGGACAGTACTTCGAGAAGGATTTCGTGTATGAGGTGCCGGAATACACCACTTCGAGCATCACGAGCATCAAGACGCCGGTGCGCCCGGAAGACCTGCGCGTCGTGGCCTATGTGACGAACGGCCGTGAGGATGTGCAGCAGGTGACGGGCTGCGTGCCGGCCTGCGTGAACTATGCCGAGGTGCTGCGCGGCACGCTGGGCGACCCCCGCATCCCTATGGGCAGCTCGTACGGCTACAACTTCATCGAGGTGAACTTCGACAACCACAGCAGCGTATCTGCCACCTCCGCCACGTTCCTCTACGAGGCGAAGGGCAAGAAGGTGGAACTGGAATGGACGGGCGAACTGGCCGCCGGCGAGAGCTCCGACATCCGTATTCCCTGGACGCTGGACACTACGGCTGACGACGAGGATTTCACGCTGACGTTGAAGAAAATCAACGGCACGGCCGTGAGCCCCATCAACGACGCCTACGTGGACTACATCGAGGGCAACCTCTGCATGCCCAATGTCGTGCCCGCGAAACTGCACCTCTACATCAAGACCAACAAGGAAGCCGAGGACAACCACTTCCTGCTGTGCGACGCCGACGGCAAGACGGTGCGCGAGTTCGGCCCCTTCAAGTCCGGCGAGGTCAATGAATACGAGGAAGACCTCACCCTGGAAGACGGCAAGACGTATTGCCTGGAAGTGACCGACGAATGGGGCAACGGCATCAGCGGCCCTGCCGGTCAGTTCAAGATTAGCAATATGAGCGGCGGCCTCGAGGCACAGGTGCCTTCTATAAGCTACTTCGGCGCCCGCGCCTTCTTCACCGTCAGCGAAGCCGCCGGCGTGGAGGGCGTGGAAATGTCCGGGACGGGTGCCGCGAAGTACTACCGTCTGGACGGACGCCAGATGAACGCACAGCCCGAGGGCATGCCCTACGTGAAAGTGCAGGGCGGCAAGGCCGTGAAGGTGATAAAGTAAAAAACAAACCTCAAAACCCCCAAATAAAATGAAGAAACTTTTACTCTTCTCCGCACTCTTTTGTGCAGCAATGAGCAGTTCCGCCCAGTGGCCCACCAGCCTTGACGAGGAACCCGTGCTCATCACGCCCTACACCATGGAAGACTATGGCGACTGCGTGCTTACGAACAAGAACGGCGTGACCTACATCGTGCAGGTCAAGCCCGACAACACCACCATGGCCGGCCGCATCGGCATCAACTACGTCATCGGCATCTGCGACAAGGACGGCAAGATGAAGACCTCCGTTGAAAAAGGCAAAGAGACGGGCATCGGCATCCATGCCGGCCGCAGCTGGACCGTGGTGAACACCATCGCCGACCTCGACCGCGACGGTAACCTCATCGTCTGCGTGCAGGACTGCCGCAACAATGCCGACCCCGAAAGCAACCATCCCGGCTACACCCTCTACAAGGTGGACGAGAACGGCAAGATACTCTTCGAGAGCGACTTCTTCGACGGCGAAATCTTCCCCGAGGCCTACGGCTTCCGCGTGGCACAGACCACCGACGGCGGCTATATGTGCTGCTGCTGCGTCCACCCCTACGACGGTCAACCCGACTATATCAACGTGGAGATGTTCGACGCCAACGGCAAGAGCCTCTGGCAGAAGCAGTACAAGGACGCCGCCTATACCTATTCCTGGCCCTGGATGGTGGAGACCGACGGTAACGACGCTATCATCGTGTATGCCCACGGCAGCAACCTCGACCTGCGCGCCAAGAGACTGAACGCCACCGACGGCAGCGAGAAGTGGGACGTGCGCTTCTATCGCGGCGGCTTCGACACCACCCCTATCTGGACCCACCTGCGCGTGGCTCCCTCTCCCGACGGCGGCGTGTTCTGCAGTTGGCGTGACGACCGCAAGACGCAGGGCTGGTTCGACCAGTATATCCAGTATGTGAAGGGCGACGGCACCATCGGCTATCCCAACAAGATGAACGCCGTGCAGGTGTCCTACATCAACACTGAGGAATTGAACGGCCTCACCACCGCCCAGGGCGAAATGGTGCACAACGACAAGGACCACTGCAACTATATGGCCTACCGCGTGTTCAGCCAGGGCTCCCAGACCTGGAACGGCATCGGCGTGCAGAAGATTGACGACAGCGGCGAACTCCTGTGGGACGAGGCCGGCGTCGATGTGGAGGAGTTCCGCAACAACCTGGCCGTGGGCAGCATCAGCGTGCAGAACGCCCCCGACGGCGGCTGCGTGGTCTTCTACCAGACGGGTACGCACGACAATGCCTACGGCGGCAAGAACAGTTACGCTGCCAAGTTCACCCCCGACGGCACGAAGGAGTGGACGAGAAAGATTGACAATCACTTCACCTACAAGGTGTCGCAGTACAGCTCCCCCCTCATCGACAACGAATACTACGTTGTATCGTGGGAAGACCGCCGCGACCGTGAGAGCACGATGAGTGGCGGCTACGACCGCTACGCTATCCGCTTCAATGCCGACGGCACCTTCGGCAAGGCCGCCGAGGGCATCACGACGACCGAAGACCTCCGCTACGAAGGCGCCCAGTACTTCGACGTGGCCGGCAAACAGCACGCCGCTCCCGCCAAGGGCCTGAATATCGTGAAGACACCCTTCGGCGTGAAGAAGCAGGTTATGAAGTAGAAAAAAAGAGAGCCCTGACTCTCCACAGCCTCTCCCCAGCCTCTCCCCGTCAGGGCTGCCTGCGGCACCCTGCCACCCCTCCCCGGTTAGGGAGGGGGAGAATACTCCTAAAGGGTGGGGGAGCCAGAGGCTGAGAGACAGGCAATCCCGCTGCGCAGCAGCAATTCTTTGAAATTCTAAATAGAGTTCTTTAATTCTTGATATAAATAAATAATGAAAAAGTATCTTTTCCTTTCCGCACTTTTCTGCACCGCTCTGGGTATGAACGCCCAGTGGCCCACTTCCTATGAGGGCGAGCCCGTGCAAATGACTCCCGACTTGCAAGACTACGGCGACGAGACCGTGACGAACTGCCACGGCGTGACCTTCAATGTTCAGTATGTAGCCCAGCACGGCACCGCCGGCGTCGATGATATGGAGTATGTTATCAGCATCGTCGATAAGGACGGCCACAATGTGACCACCCTCGACAAGGGTCTGGGCCTCGGCGTCTTCCAGAACCGCAGTTGGACGGCCTATAACAACACCCTCTATTGCGACCGCGACGGCAACCTCCTCGTGGGTGCCAACGACTGCCGCAACAACCCCGACCCCAAGACGGCCGCCGTGGGTTACACCCTCTACAAAATCTCCGAGAAGGGCGAAATCCTCTGGCAGGTTGACCTCGCCGACAAGGCCGTATATCCTATCACCACCTCCTTCGGCATCGCACAGGACGGCGCCGGCGACTACATCTGCTGCTACACCGCTCCCGATGTGAATGCCCCCGGCAACTACACCTACATCGAGATGGAGAAAATCAGCAAGGACGGCAAGTCCCTCTGGCGCACCAAGCTCAACGACCCCGACTTCAACTATATCTACAACTATCCTTACCTCGTGGAGGGTCCCGAAGGTGACGTCGTGATGGTCTATGCCTACGGCAGCAACCAGGACCTCTATGCCTCCCGCATCAGCACCGAGGACGGTAGCCAGGTATGGAAGACACGCTTCTATCGCAGCGGCTTCGCCACCACCGGCTCCGCTATCTGGAACTACGTCCGCGTATGCTCCGACGGCAAGGGCGGCGTGTTCACCCTCTGGATGGACGACCGCGCCAACGACGGCTACTGGCAGGCTTATGTGAACTATGTTGACGCCGAAGGCAAGATTGCCTACCCCAACAAGATGAACGGCGTGAAGGTGGCCTACAACAGCGAGGACTACGCCGGCTATTCTCACTCCAACATGTCCTTCTGCCACAGCGAGAAGGAACAGTGCGTGTATGTGGCCCTGCGCCACTACGACACCGGCGGCGGCTCCACCAACGGTATCCTCGTGCAGAAAATCAGCGACGAGGGCGAACTGCTGTGGCCTGCCGAGGGTATCTTCGTGGAAACGACGGTGAAGAACCTTGCCGTGGCCAACCCCCAGCCCCAGCCTGCCCCCGACGGCGGTTGCGTGGTGTTCTATCAGACCGGCAACAGTATGTCGCAGTACAGCGGCAAAAACAACTGCGCTACCAAGTACGGCCCCGACGGCACCAAGGAGTGGAGCATGAAGACCGACCACTATTTCACCTATAAGACCAACCTGCGCTCCTCCGGCCTTATCGACGACAGCTACTGGGTAATCAACTGGGAAGACCAGCGCAAGCTGCCCTTCTCCACCGCAGGCTGCTTCCCCCGCTATGCCGCACGCATCAATGCCGACGGCACCTTCGGCAACACCGAGGGCATCCAGAGCACCAGCCTGACCACCTACGAGGGCGCCCAGTACTACGACGTCACCGGCAAGCAGCTCCTCGCTCCCGCCAAGGGCCTGAACATCGTGAAGACCCCCGCCGGCGTGAAGAAGCAGGTGATGAAGTAATCTAGAAAATCTAGAAGATATAGAATCTCTAGAAAATCATATTGACACAACCCAACTTTTTTAACAATTCACTTTATTAACTTAAAACCGTACAGACATGAAGAAAATTTTCTGTCTCATTGCGCTTATGATTGCCACGGTATCTCTGGCATCTGCGCAAGTCATCGGTGCGTATTCGCTGACAAAGTCCAGCGGAGCGTACGCTGAGATGGCCGGCGGCACCGCCCTCGACCTCTCTACGGTGAAGTACGTCGCCGAACCCGAAGCCAACGCCACCGTTGCCTTCGCTTACGGCGCCGACGGCCTGGTGCAGGGCACCAAGCTGACGGACATCAAGGGTCTGCCTCTCGGATTTGACTTCGAGTACAATGGCACCATGATGAAGTACTTTGCCATCAACGGTAGCGGCATCGTCTATCTGAGCGACACCGAGTCGTTCCAGGTATGGCCTGCCCAGCCTTACAATGCCTTGACGGCTGGCGCCTCCTACTCCACTGCTCCCTGTGTGGGTATGTCCGGCAGCCAGAGCAAGGTGCGCATCACTGACGACACCGCCATCACCTACAGCGTGAGTGGCGATGAAGGCAAGAAGGTGTTCACCGCTCAGTTCAAAGGCCTTGTGAACGCTACCAACTACAACGGCTCCTCCTCCGCCACCTCCAACATGCAGATCAAGCTGTATCAGGAGAACGGCCGCGTGGAACTGATCTTCGGTGCATGGAGTGGTGAAAGCTCCCTCGTCACCCGTATGGGCCTTGCCGGCCTGAATGGCGACATGCTTAACGTGAAGGGCTCTCTCGACGCCCCCACCACGGCTAGCACTTCCAGCACTCTCACCATCGTTCCTGCCAATGTCGTTGCAGGTACCACCTTCACTTTCGACGCTCCCGCTCCCTGCGTGACGCCGACTGTTCAGCCCACCGAGCTCACGGCTACCGTGACCTCCGTCTCTGCCGAGGGCCAGTTCACTCCCGTTGAAAGCGGTGCTGACCACTATCTCATCGCTCTCCTCCAGGGTGACGCCACCTTCACTCCTGCCGACGGCGAAATGTATGCCGCCAAGGCTACTCCTGCTGAAGGCGTGACCATCCTCGACTACACCACGGGTAACACCTATCGCACCCAGACTCTGGGCGACCTCGTTCCCTCCACCGACTACACCGTTCGCGTATATGCTGCCAACAGCCTCTGTAAGAACGGTCCGGTCTATAACCTCGTAGAGCCTCTTGAGTACAAGTTCACCACGGCTCTGGATATGCCCGCAAGCCTCGACCTTACTCCCGCATCCCCCACTTCTGTGAAGATCAACGTGGCTGCCGATGCCAAGGGCGACCAGGTTCTCGTGGCTGTTAACCAGAACCCTGCTCTGAACTTCTCCACCAACTTCCCCGAGAGTTATGGTGCTTTCGGCACCCCCACCGGCACTTACAAGGTGGGTGACGAAATCGAAGGCGGCGGCCGCGTCGTTTACGTAGGTCCTGCCAAGGACGGTATCGTAGCTGAAGGCTTCACGCCCAACCAGCCTGTATATGTCAATGCCTGGAGCACCGACGGTGCCGGCAACTATGGCACTATCTATCAGGAAGGCCGTACCTCCACCGAACTCCAGCTCCCCTACGCTGCCGACTATCATAACATGGGCACCTATATGGAGCCTGCTGGTTATGTAGTAAACGACGAGTATATCTCCAACGTAACCGTTGACACTGGCGCTGACGGCCACACGGCTGCCAACGGTTTCAGTTGGAAGTCCGCCGGTGCTGCCGGTGCTGACGACATGGCCGTGGGTACCGTTACCCTTCCCGCCTTCCAGATTCCCGCTGCCGGCGCTCGTATGACCTTCGACTATCAGATTTACATCTGGGGTCGTTTCGGCAACAGTGTCGTAAACTGGGAAGACCAGATTCTTGACGTTGAGGTTGCCGAAGCCGGCACCGACAACTACAAGAGCATCTTCAAGCTGGGTGACGGCAATGATCCTGAAGTCATCGACACCGAGTTCCACACCTACACTGTCACTCCCGAGGCTTTCAAGGCCTACGTCGGCAAGAAGGTTAGCCTCCGCTTCAAGTGGTCTCGCTACAACGATGCCTACAGCTTCATCCACAACATCTTCATCGAAGAAGTTCCCGAAATTGACTACGCCAGCGAAGTTACCGTTACTGCCGTTGACGGCGGTGACGTCACCATCGACTGGACCGACCGCTACGCCGAAGCCGCCAAGTGGGAAGTACGCTACCAGAAGGTAGGCACCACCTCTTGGAGTGCACCCGTAGCCACCACCGAGAAGCCTTACACCGTTAAGGATCTTGACCTCAGCAGCCAGTACACCATTCAGGTGCGCGTCGTTGCCGGTGAAAAGGTTAGCCCCTGGGCCGAAGTTTCTGCTCGCACCTCTCTCGGCTCTCCCTACAGCATCACCTTCGAGGCTCTTCCCTTCACCGACGGTTGGGAAGCCAAGCAGTTCGCTGTTGATGGCACCGCCATCACCCTCACCGATGATGCAGTCACCAACTGGCGCTACAATGCCAACTATGGTCTGATGTATAGCGGCAACTACGACCGCGCTCTCGTTACCCCCGCCATCAAGCTGGGCGACACCGAGAAGCTTTACACCATCACCGTTACTCCCGGACGTGCCGTCACTGCTGCTCTGAAGAACGCCAGCTACATCGCCGTATCCAAGGACAACGGCGCTACCTGGAAGGTTGCCGACGCAGTTTCCTTCGACGGTCTGACCTCCTCCGTTCAGATGAGCCTCAGCGGCAGTGTCAAGGTTGCTCTCTGCATTGCCAAGGGTAACACCACATTCTATATTAAGGGCTTCGGCATCGAGGCAACTTACGATCCCGAACTCGCCGGCAAGTCCGTTGAGAACTACAGCGAGAAGGCAGCCACCGTTCAGCCCCGCACGTGGTACGTCCTCACTCAGACCCGCAACGGTGAATCTCCCGCTTACGACAGCGAACTTGGTGGTAAGATCATGCGCGCTTCCAAGAACTTCAGCATTCCTAAGGGCTCCAATGTTGAGGAATACACTCAGTACCTCATCCGTCTGCTCCCCACCGAGTTTGAAGGCGTTTACCACATGCAGTGGGGTAACGGCAACTTCTGGGGCGCTAACCTGAATTCTGTTGACAACATCGAGAACGCCGGTATGTTCAAGATTTACAACATCAACGGCGAAGACACCCACTTCGGTATCAACGGCACTCCCGACGGCACCACCCTCGGCCAGCCTCTCGACAACAACGGCGAAGGCAAGGACGTTTCCTTCTGGGGCAGCGGTGAAGTCACCAGCCTCAACGGCAACAACGACTGGAAGTTCTATCCCGTAGAATTCGGCATCTATGATGCAGAACAGCTCGTTCGCAACGCCGAAATGGCCGAACTCATTGCTCAGCTCGAGAAGACCATGGCCAAGAACGACCGTGCTCAGGTAGGCGACAACCTCATCACCGAGGAAAGCCAGCTCTCTTCCGACTACTCCGATCCCGACGAAGGTAAGAGCCTCGGCGCCCTCATCGACGAGAACCCCGCTACCTACTGGCACACCAACTGGCACAGCGTTCCCGCAGAGGGTACTCATCCCACGCTGAAGATTGAACTGGCCGAGCCCATCAGCGGCGACATCCAGCTCACCTTCCAGCGCCGTGACAGCAAGCGCGACCACTCTACCGGTATGCAGATCCTCACTAGCACCGACGGTGAGAACTACACCGAGGCCGCTACCGTAGAACTGCCCTTCACCGCTACGGGTGAAGTCGTTCGCGGTATCTTCAACCTCGCTGAGCCTGCCAAGTACCTCGCTGTTTACTCCAACGGCGCCGTACAGGGCAATGGCACCACTCCCGAGGATGCCAGCCGCAACTACTGGCATGTTGCCGAGCTCCAGCTCAACAAGTACATCAGCGCTACTCCTCTCAACGAGAAGTATCCCGATGCCGCCGCTGCTCTCCAGCAGGCCATCAGCGTAGCCAAGGCCATCGATAAGCCTTCTGCCGAAGACATCGCTGCCCTCCAGGCCGCTTATGAAGCCTATGTTGAAGGCACCACTCCCAAGCCCTTCGTGCTCGGTCCTCAGGACATCAGCGATGAAAAGGCTTACATCATCTACACCGAAGCCCGCGGCGGCCTCACCGTTGTCGGTGAAGAAGCTACCGCTCTGAACGGCACCTCCGAGAATGGCGTAGGCCAGACTGTTGAGGACACCAACGTTCTCCAGCAGTTCGCTTTCGTAGGCTACGAGGGTGACTACTACCTCTACAGCCTCGGCGCTCAGAAGTATGTCAGCGTTTCCGGTCTCACCGAGAAGGCTGCCAACCCCATCCAGTTCGCCGATGCCGATGAAAGCACCGTACGTCTGTACTTCGACGGCCAGCACAACTTCAACCTCGGTGGCAGCAAGCAGTTCACTTGCGACACCTGGAAGTATAAGGACGCCGGCAACAGCTTCATTATCAAGGCCGTGGCCGACTTCGACCAGTCCGCTCTCGTAGAAGCCATTGCTGCCGACGTTCAGCAGAGCAAGCTCAACGCTGCCCTCGCCGAGACCATCGCTCAGGCTCAGGCTGCTTATGACATCCACAACATCGCTGGCGACGTCCTCATCCACGAGGCTGATCAGTTCTCCAGCCCCTACACCACCACCGACGACCAGTGCGACGACATCGACGAGGTTTACACCTACCTCCTCGACAACGATGTCAAGACCTACTGGCACTCCGCTTGGGAAGAAGGTGAGCAGCCCATGCACACCCACTACCTCCAGGTGAACCTTGCCGAACTCGTTGACGGCGACATTCTCCTCCAGATGACCCGCCGCAACGTCCTTGGCAACCACATCACCAAGATGAGCGTAGAGGCCAGCACCGACGGTGTTGACTTCACTCAGGCAGCCGCATTCGAACTGCCCTACACCGCAGGCGGTGAGACCGTAAGCGCCGAGTTCAAGCTCGACACTCCGGCCACCTTCCTCCGCTTCTTCGCCGACGAGACCACTGGCAACGAGGCCAATGCCGGTTACTGGCACGCCGCTGAGTTCCAGCTCTTCAAGGCCCTTGAGAAGTCCCGCAACGAAATCAATCCCGACGTAGCCGCAGCTCTGCAGGAGGCCATCGAGACCGCCAAGGCTATTGAAAACGCTACTCAGGAAGATATCGACGCCCTCGTTCAGGCCCTCAGCGTTTACAACGCCAGCATCATGAAGATGCCCGCCGACACCGAGACCATGTACTTCACCGCTGAGCAGCTCCGCAACGAAGTGCTCAACATCGGTCATGCTCTCATCGGTATCCTCGGCGTAACCACCACCGGCGACAAGTACATCAACGGCAGCACTCAGACCGAACGCGCTTCTGCCGACGGCACCCTCGCCGGCGTTCGCGCTCCCGAAGAGGCTGAATACATTGAAGTACTCCCCGCAGACGGCGGTTACTACCTCCGTCAGCACAGCGCTGAAGAAGGTCAGGGTTACCTTGCCTGCGCTGCCGGCGGCAACTTCTCCATCACCGACCAGGCTGGTGCCAACGTTTGGACCATCGTCGGCCCCGATGAAGAAGGCTACGGCGACGTAAGCGGCTACGACGATATCTATTCCGATATTGCCAAGGAACTCAACCCCAACATGGTTCGCTTCATCTCTCAGGGTCAGTACCTCAACGGCCAGACCTTCGGCCAGACCGGCGGTCTCCGCGGCGGCACCGGTGCTTGGAGCTTCAACTATGTTCGCAACGCTAACTACGTAGTAGAAGAGCCCGAAGTTATCACCTACACCATCAAGTTCGTGAACACTCCCGAAGACGGTGCTTACCTCCAGATTGGCGGTAACTGGTATAGCGAAGGCGAAACCGTAGAAAGCGAGACCGAGCTCACCGCAGAGGATATCACCGTATCCTGCGATCCCGCTTACACCTACGAAATCAGCATCGAGAACGGCGTCATCACCGTTACCTTCGCTGTCGATCCTCTCGTAGGCATCAACGGTATCTCCGGCGACGCCAAGAACGCCACTATCTACAACCTCCAGGGCCAGCGCATCAACGCTGCCGGCCGTGGCCTGAACGTAGTGAACGGCAAGAAGGTTCTCAAGAAGTAAGCGCAGAGATTCAAGTTCGCTTGAAATCTATGCCTTATGAAAAGAAGCTCGCTGATGTAATCAGCAAGGTTCTCAAGAAATAATACCGAACAATCGACACTTCGAAATCTCGAAATTTCGAATTATCGAAACCTCGTATAATCGACATCTCGACATCTCGAAACCTCGAATTTCCGAATAATCGATTTCTCTCTCAAAGAAGGCCGTGCAGCAATGCGCGGCCTTCTTATTTTTCTCTTTTCCGTTTCACCGGATGCTTGACGGATTTTTCCAAACGCAGTTCCAATTTCATTTTGACAATTGTCAAAAGTTTTTTCGACAGTTGTCAAAAGTTTTTTCGACAGTTGTCAAAAATAGTTTCGACAATTGTCAAAACGTTTTTAATTCGGCCGAGAGTGCTACGCAAGCCGTGTCCGCCCTTGCCGGACGGCGATATGGGGTTATGTGTGGGGGATAAGGTTTAGCGGAAAGTCGGCAGGGTTTGCAGGCATTGTCCGCGGGGCTGTGCACACGGGCGGATGTAGCGATGTAGGAAGTGTAGCGAATAATGTACTACACGTGCGCGTGCGCGTTCATTATTTATATATAGCAGCCCTCGAAGCCGAACTTCAAGGCCCTGAGGAAAATAAAAAATAAAAAGTAAAAAATAAAAAATTTTTGGCGAAGGCCAAAATGCCGAGGGGTTGGGGGAGGGTCTGTGAGGGGGTAGGGGAGGGTCTGTCAGGGGAGGGCCTTCACTATCTTCTGTGTCTGATGCTTCTTTTTCACGCTGCGAAGTGCTTTAAGGTGACCTCCGTTTTCGTAAACTCGTGTTTGCAAACTTGGATTTTGCAAAAATGCGGGGCCGTTTTGAAACTTTTATAACAAAAATGAGGCTATTTAAGGTTATTTAACAAATTGGGGGGGGTAAATCTTAAAAAATGTTGTAAATTCGCGGTCGAAACACAACCCCTTTTTATTAACTTAATCTTATAAACAATGAAAAAAGCGATTAAGACATTCAACTTAATGCTGCTGCTTGCAGGTCTCTGCAGTGGTGCAGCATTCGCTGCCTCCGCTCCGGCTCCCGCAGCCGCTCAGCAGCAGCAAAATGATGTCGCACAGGGTGTCGTGCTCGATGCAACGGGCATGCCTCTTGCAGGTGCTACCGTAGCCGTCAAGGGCACTGGACGCGGCGCAACGACTGATGCCAACGGTCGTTTCTCCATCACAGGCGTGAAGCCCGGAGAGACCATCCACGTGAGCTACATCGGCTATGCGGCTCAGGACGTGCAGTGGACCGGCGGCACTATGGACTTCGTGCTGAATGAGGACAACACTGCCCTTCAGGAAGCCGTAGTAGTAGGTTTCGGCACGCAGAAAAAGGTGAACCTGACCGGTGCCGTAAGCCAGGTGAAGATGGAAGACGTGCTGGGCGACCGTCCCGTGACGAACGCAGCAGCAGCCCTCCAGGGTGCCATCCCCGGCCTTACGCTCGGCGGCGGCTCCAGCATTGACGGCAGCAAGAGCATGAAGATTCGCGGCACGCTGTCCATCAACGGCGGCAGCCCCCTCGTGCTCATCGACAACGTTGAGGGCGACCTCGACATGGTTAACCCCGAGGACATCGAGAGCGTCAGCGTCCTGAAGGATGCAGCCTCCGCTGCCATCTACGGCGCACGCGCTGCCGGCGGTGTGATTCTGGTTACGACCAAGCACCCGAAGGCCGATGCCAAGTTTAAGCTGAACTACAACTTCAACGCCGGTTTCGACAAGCGCCTCACCACTCTGGAGCAGGCCAGCCTGACCGACTTCATCAATGCCTACGACCAGGCAGGCTACACCAAGACCTACTGGGCCGGCAACGGTGACATCAACCGCTGGGGCGAGCTCCTCGCTCAGTACAAGGCCGACCCCAACATGGCCGGTATTGTGGGCGACGGTATCTATAAGGAAGGCAGCGCCGTGTATTGGCTGAGCGAGAAGAACCTCTCCAAGCAAATCTTCGAGAACGGCGTGATGAACAAGCACAACCTGACCGCCAGCGGCGGCACTGACCGCATTCAGTTCCGCATCGGCGCCGGCTACGTGCACCGCAACGGTCCGCTGATCACCAACCACGACAAGTTCGTGCGCAAGAACATCAGCACGTTCATCAGCGGTAAGGTGACGAAGTGGTTTACTTCCGAGGCCAACATCACCTACACCAACGCCAACAAGCAGATGCCCGAGAACATCGCCGGTGGCTTCTATTCCACCCGTCTGCTGAACTACTATCCCGAAGGCAACATGCCCGCCTCCATCAACGGTGCTGACGCCGACTATCCCACGCAGGCTCCCGACAACCTGATCAGACTCTCTCCCGTGAGCAGCACCGACCGTGCCGTGGCCCGCATCAACCTGCGCGAGATCTTCACCATCCTTCCCGGCTGGACCGTGACGGGTGAGTACACCTTCGATCGCAAGGACGTCAACTACAGCTTCTATAGCGACAGCTTCAAGTTCGCCGACTGCCAGCTGGCCGTCAAGAACAGCGTAGAGGCCGGTCAGGACTACTATCAGAAGAGCGACGCCATCACGAAGTACAACGCCATCAACGTTTACTCCAACTACAACCACACCTGGGGCAAGCACGAGCTCAAAGTAATGGGCGGCTTCAACCAGGAGAGCAGCGACTATAAGTACTTCTATGCTCAGATCAAGGGTCAGAGCGTGCCCAGCGTGCCCAGCTTCGGCGGCGGCACCGGCGAGAAGAACATCACCGACAGCTACTCGCAGTACACCATCCGCAGCGGCTTCGGCCGTATCAACTACGTCTACGACAACCGCTACCTCTTCGAACTCAGCGGACGTTACGACGGTTCCTCCAAGTTCCCCACCGACAGCCGCTTCGGCTTCTTCCCCAGCGGTTCTATCGGCTGGCGCGTAGATCAGGAAGCCTTCATGGCCAAGACCAAGAGCTGGCTCGACGAGTTCAAGCTCCGCGCTTCCTACGGCGCTCTGGGCAACCAGAACATCAGCCCTTACCAGTTCTCGCCCTCCATGGCCCTCAACACCATGAGCACCTCCTGGATTGACGGTTACGGCTATGTGGCCACCATCGCCACTCCCTCGCTCGTGAACTCCGCCTTCACTTGGGAGAAGGTTCGTTCCTTCGACTTCGGCGTTGACCTCGCCTTCCTGAAGAACCGCCTGACCGCTACCTTCGACGTGTTCAAGCGCACCACCAAGGGTATGCTTGCCGCCGGTGTTGAAATCCCCGCCATCGTCGGTGCCGCCGCTCCTCTGCAGAACGTGGCTGACATGAAGACCAAGGGTTGGGAACTCGACCTCCGCTGGCGCGACCACCACGGTGACTGGACTTACTATGTAGGCTTCAACATCTACGACCAGATCTCCGAGATTACCAAGTACAACAACGAGTCCGGTCTCCTCTCCGACTACTACGTTGGCCAGCGCCTCGGCGAAATCTGGGGCTACCGCGCTGACGGCTACTACACCATCGACGACTTCGACGCCGAGCTCGCCAAGGGCGGCACGTGGAAGCTCAAGGACGGCGTTGTTGGCATCCAGGGCTACAACGTACAGCCCGGTGACGTGAAGTTCCGCGACCTTAACGGCGACGGCACCATCAACAGCGGCGCCAACACCGTAGAGGACTCCGGCGACCGTGAAATCATCGGCAACAACATCGCCCGCTATCAGTTCGGCGGCAACTTCGGCGTAAGCTGGAAGGGCCTCAGCCTCGACGTTCAGTTCCAGGGCGTAGGCAAGCGCGACTACTGGCTCAGCGGTGCTGCCATCTTCCCCTTCGCAGGCAGTGGCGCAGCCGACGCTGTGTTCCAGCCCCTGTTCTACAACCAGACCGACTACTGGACAGCCAAGAGCTACGATCCCGCCAGCCCCGACTACATGGTGGCTGCCAATCCCGACGCTACCCTCTTCCGTATCTACGACCAGGGCAACTGCGTGGGCAGCAACACCCGCGTCAGCGACAAGTACATGACCAACGCTGCCTATCTGCGCGTCAAGAACCTCACCCTCGGCTACACCTTCAACGAGAACCTCATCCAGAAGATTCGCCTCTCCGCAGCCAAGGTATTCATGAGCATCGACAACCTTGCCACCATCAAGCACACTCCCAAGGGCTACGACCCCGAAGGCAACGGCAGCAACGCTATCGACTACTCCTATCCCTTCTATCGTACAATTTCCTTCGGTGTTAACCTCACCTTCTAAAACCTCCGACGATCATGAAAACAAAAGTTATGCTTTCAGCCCTCCTGGCCAGTGCGGCCCTGGGCTTTACATCCTGTAACGATGAGTTCATGGAGCGTTATCCTGTGACAGACCTCACCGAAGAGAACGCTTTCCAGGCTTACGACAACTACGTATCCTTCCTGTACCCCTGCTACGAGATGTTCCGCAACGGCAACATTTCCACCAGCACCGTGGGTACCGGCGCCTACTACACCAGCGGCCAGTTCCGCGGTGACTTCAACGCTGGCCTCGTGACCGACCGCGGCCTCAGCCAGAACCCCTACGCCTATCGTACCATCAGCGCCACCTCCTCCTCCAGCGCTTGGAACTTCTCCTACATCCGCCGCATCGCCATCGCCCTGCGCCACATTGATGAAGGCGAGAAGGACGGTACCCTCACCAAGGAACAGGCCACACACCTCCGCGGCGTAGCCAAGTTCTTCCACGCTTTCTGGTACATGGAACTCGTTGACCGCTTCGGCGACGTGCCCTACGTAGAAGAGGAAATCACCGACCTCAGCGACAAGGGTCCCGCCTACGGTCCCCGCACGGCTCGCGCAAAAGTAGTGACGAATATCATCGCCAACCTTGAGTATGCCATCGCCAACATCGGCACTGCCGACGGAAAGAACGGCCTCACCGCCGACGCAGCCCGCGCCGCACTCAGCCGCTTCCTCCTCCGCGAAGGCACATGGGCCAAGTACCACAAGCTCAATGAGCCCTGGCAGGAATACCTCAAGAAGTGCGTCAAGGTCAGCGAAGAGCTCATGGGCAAGTATCCCAACCTCTACAACGGTAACGGCTCCGAGCCCGAACCCGCTGCAGGTTACGGCGAAATGCTCACCACCGAGAAGCTCGGCGGCGTCCCCGGCGTCATCTTCTATCAGGAATATGCCGACGGTATCCTCATGCACCGCGCCAACGACTACGAGCACATCGCTGCCCACGCAGCAGACGTGCCCCAGCACGTAGTAGACCTCTTCCTTATGAAGAACGGTAAGCCCGTCGCCAACGCAGCCTCCGGCTATCAGGGCGGTAAGGAGAAAGACATGTGGGCCACCTTCGCCGATCGCGACCCCCGTCTCTATCAGTGCATCCAGCCCCCCTATGCCGTACTGGCCAACAGCGGCGACGTTGACGGCGTGACCAAGTTCCCCACCTGGCGCTTCATCCAGGAAGGCGACGTTGTGGGAACCCACACCGCCACTGCCGAAGACGTAGCCAAGTATCGTTTCTACATCGACTACATGGGCGCCAACGCCAAGTGCCAGCGTGGCGGCATGACCTTCAACGCTGAACTCGGCATGAAGCGCTGCCCCGGCCAGAACTGGGGTGCTTCCCTCGAGCCCACCAGCCCGAACCTCACCACCAACTCACAGACCGCCTACATGTGCTGCCGCACCGGTTACTACATCTGGAAGAACTACGATATGTGGGAGTATGCCACCGGTTCCTCCAACTACTGCGTAGCCGACAAGCCCATCTTCCGCATCGAAGAGGTACTGCTCAACGAGGCAGAGGCCAAGTATGAACTCGGCGAGTTCGACCAGGCCGTAGCCGACAAGACCATCAACCTCCTCCGCACCCGTGCAGGAGTAGCCCCCATGACCGTCAGCGAAATCACCGCCGACTTCGACCCCAACCGCGACCGCGGCGTTGCAGGCCCCAGCCACAAGTGGTGGAGCGGCAACATGGAAGACTACGAAGTGGCTCCCGTCCTCTGGGAAATCCGTCGCGAGCGCCTCATCGAGCTCTTCGCAGAAGGTTACAGCTGGTATGACGTCCGTCGTTGGGCCAAGGCACCCTACTTCATCAACCACCAGCCTTGCGGCATGTGGATTAAGGCCACCGACAACATCTACAACACCAAGAACAATGCCTACTCCGGCAGCTTCGTGAACTACGAAGAAATCGAGGCCAACGGTCAGGCCAACTCCGAGGCCAACAGCGCCGGCAGCGGCTGGATATACACGCTCCCCGCTCCCATGCAGTACGGAGGCTGGCAGGACGCCTACTACCTCAACATGGTGCCCACCGACCAGATAGTCCTCAATGGCAATATCACGCAGAACCCCGGCTACGAAGAACTCTTCGGTGCCGTTGGAGCTGAATAATTCTCTCGCCCCCACATCATTTTTCAATCCCGCCGGCAGCCCCGAGTTGCCGGCGGGATTGTAGAATATAGAGCGAGCCCGGCTTATATACATTAAAGCCGGCTCACTTTTACATTAAAGTCGGCTCACTTTACATCCGGGCCGGCTTTACTTTTTATTGTTCTCCTATAAAGTCAAACGCGGACAATACAATACTTTTGCCATTCTCCATTATTTCCATTGACTGCGTTTCCCGTTTCGCCGAATGCTTGACGGATATTTCCAAACGCAGTTCCAATTTCATTTCAACAGCTGTTGAAAACACACGGGGTCGGTTTTCAACTTGAAGGGTGCTGCGTTCCGACAAACGCAATGGCCTTGAATAGGAACAACAGGAGGTATGGCGCCAAAGTGTTGAGTTTGCAACTTTAGAAATAGCAAAATGGGCGAAAAAGAGGAGCTTTAGGTGAAGTTTTATGGTGAAAATGCTTTGCAGGTTAGACCTTTATGCTAAATTTGCAGCTATAATTGCGCGCGCATGCCTGCGCGGTATATATATAATGAGGATATAATAAGGATAAAGGCGAAGGACGGGAATTGATGTTCCGAAAGAAAACCTTACGGTTCGGTTTGCAGCGCTTTCTTCTCCCCGCCAAGAAAACTTTCAAGACACGAATATCAACAATAATAATTACAAACAATGAAAAACCTTCTTAAATTAATCGTGATGGTTGTGCTGACAACGGTAGGTGCAATCAACGTACAAGCGCAGACAGACGTGACGGTTACCGTTGACAAGAGTAACGGCCGCTTTACTGCCGGCAATGCCTCCGGCAGCTGGAACAGTGTGTGGACCAGCAATGACAACATGCTGAACTTCTCTGCCTCTGCCAACAACATGTGCTGGGCTTCTTCGGATGCCAACCATATTGATGCCCGTTGCGGTTCCAGCGGTTCTTCCACTTACACTCTGGCTCCCGTCGAGGCCGACGATTATGTCATCACGGGCTACAGTCTGAAGATCCACAGTCTGGGCAGCAAGGCGCAGGTGTGGAACATCAACGGCACGAGCTATACCACCAGCAGCACGGGCGACGTGAAGACCATCAGCGTGACTGGCCTGAACGAGCGTTCCGTGGCGTTTACGGAAAGCCAGAATAACGACACGGGCACGTTGCTCTACGACTTCACCGTGACGCTGAAGTATTCGCCCCGTTCGGACGGCAAGACCGTGTTTGCCACGCCCGGCAGCGGCACGCCCTACCGTATTCCCGCCGTGGGCCAGACGAAAAACGGCGACCTCATCTTTGTGGTTGACTACCGCTATTCCAAGGCCGACATCGGAGCCGGCACCAAGCTCGACCTCCGCTATCGCAAGAAGTATGCTTCCGACGGTCACTGGGGTGAGATAAAGACGCTGGCGGCCTACATCGAAAGTCCTTTCTGCGCCTTCGGCGACCCCTGCATAGTATGCGACAGGGAGAGCGACCGCGTGATGGTTACCTCCTGCTGCGGCAACATCGGTTACCCGGGCGGCAGCCATGACAACCATCAGGGATGGGCCCGCTGGTACTCTACGGATGGCGGCGAGAGCTGGGAAACCACTCACACCGACATATCGCAGCAGGTGGTGGATCAGGTGGACCAGCGCACGAACGCCAAGCTTGCGGCCTTCTTCATCGGCAGCGGCAAGATAAGTCAGAGCAAGACCATCAAGGTGAAGGATTACTACCGCCTGTATTGTGCCTCCCTGACCACGGTAAGCCCCGACGGTGCCAACGCCAACAAGACAACGATGAACTATGTATGGTACTCTGACGATTTCGGCAAGACCTGGAAGATGCTGGGCGACGCCGACCATAACCCCATCAACGGCGGTGACGAGCCCAAGGCCGATGAACTGCCCGACGGCAGTGTGCTCATCAGCAGCCGCACGACCGGCCGCATCTATAACATCTGGCACTACACCGACACCGATGCCGGCGAAGGCTACTGGGGCAAGCAGATGGCTTCCAACAATGGCAACGGCGGCACATACGGTGCCAACTGCAACGGCGAGATACTCGTCATGCCCGTGAAGCGCGCCTCCGACGGAAAGAAGACCTATGTGCTGTTGCAGTCCATTCCCTATGGCACAGACCGCAGCCTCGTCAGCATCTACTGGAAGGAACTCACCGACCTGAGCAAATACCGCACGGCTTCAGAGCTGGCACCCAACAACTGGACGCGCTACCAGATAAGCAACACCACCTCCGGCTACAGCACCATGTGCCAGATGGCGAACGGCCACATCGCCTTCTTCTATGAGGAGAACAGCCACAACAGCGGCTACGACATGGTCTTCAAGGAACTCGACATCAGCACTATTACCAACGGTGCCTACTCCTACGCCACTATCAGCGACAGCGAGAAGGAGACCTACCTGAGCGCCGGCGTGGATTCTTACTTCGGCAGCTACACCGACGCCACCGTCCAGGCTCTGGCCACGGCCTATAAGAACAACCCCACCCGCGCCAACTACGAAGCCCTGAACGCCGAGCTCGCAAACATCGTCCCCGTGAGCGGCATAGAGTGCCCCTACGTGAGCCCCGACCCTGTGGATGGCGAATGGGCCAGCGGCACGAAGAAATATACCCTGAAGATAAAGAGCAACTACTATATCACCACCAACAGCAAGACCGGCGACTACTTCAACACCAGCAACACCGTGGCCCCCACCTCTGACGAAGGCTACTGGGTCATCACGGGCGACCTGAGCCACGGCTACCAGATTCGCAACGT
Organism: Bacteroidaceae bacterium; assembly: GCA_024401055.1. GTDB lineage: Bacteria > Bacteroidota > Bacteroidia > Bacteroidales > Bacteroidaceae > Alloprevotella. Next base: position 36,965 of record JAKSLT010000010.1, read on the forward strand.
GAGTGCCGGAACCGGCAAGGTGCTCGGTATCACGGGCAACGAGGACAGTGCCCGCGCCGCCCTCTATGACGAAGACAGCGTGCCGAGCAATGCAACGGCCCGCTTCCACTACAACACCAACAGCTATGGCGGCGGAACCTTCTATCTCTACGGTTCCGACAACAATGCGCTCAACGTGCGCGCTCCTTATCTGGCCCTTTGGAACAATAGCGCCTGCTTTAATGACAACGGCTCCAATATCGTGCTGACGCTCGTGGAGGACCTGCCTACAACGACGCAGAGAGTGAAATATGACCTGACCGACAGTGCCAACCACCACTATACCGGCCAGTTTACCGGGCAGCTCTCGCAGGCTCCCTTCACCGGCGTGGACGGCATGACCCTCAGTAACGTGTCCTACACCGAAAGCAGCGAGACAGGCGTGGACTACAACCTCACCGCCACTGTAAGCTTCCCCTTCACCGTGTCCAACGGCAACGACGGGAACTACGTCTATATCTCCGGCTACAGAGACAAGACCGACAAGTTCTATTGGTATTCCGCAGGAACGGCCGTGAAGGCCAAGAAAGCCTCTACTCCCACAGAGACCGACTATAAGAAATACAGTTGGGCCCTTATTCCCACTTTCAACGGAAACGATGTATCGGTAATGGCCAAGAACGTGCAGGGAGGACAATATCTCACCTCCACCTCCACGACAAACCAGCATGCTTCCGGCGTCGTGACGCTGACTTCCACCGGCAGTGCCCTCCACTATGCCAATCAAGGCTTCCAACTCAGTGGCGGGAAATACATATCCATCAACAGCTCCAATACCGCTGACGAGCAGGACCTCGGCACGTGGGACAGTCACCCGGGTACCAAACTCGCCTTCTTCGATGTAGAATACAGCGAAGTCCCCGTCGTGCCTGCCACCGACCTGAGCGCCACTTTCAGCAACAGCGGCACGGCATGGTCTGGCGTGCAGATAGCCGTGAATGCCACCGACAAGGACGGGCAAAACCTCAGCAACGTCACCGCAACCGTTACCGGCACCACGAATCTGAAGACCGTGGGCGCCCGTTCCGGCAACGACGTAATCGTAATAAACAAGAATACCAGCGCCATGAGTAACGAGCCCATGACCTTCACCGTCAACGGTCTGGCAATAGGTTCCTCGTTCTCAGAAATCTCTCTGCCCTTCTATGCCGTGAATTCCGGCGGAAATTATCAGCCGGTCAACCTCGGCATTCGCCACATCAACGTGAGCGTAACCGTGAAGGAAGGCGACGCAACGCTTTATACCGACAACGTCAACGACTTCGACATAGGAGAGAAGTGCGGCCCCGACGTGCTCAACGACCTACTCGTGTTCACTCCCTCATCCACCATTACGAAGAAGACGAATAATCCCCTGACCATAGAGTTCAAGATAAGCAAGGGAACCAACAACGCCGGTTGCTTCATGGCCTTCCAAAGCCTGAACCTTGCTACCGAACAAGTAGAGCCCGACAGCCCTCTCGCATTCAATGACGGTGATACTTATGCTGCCACAAACAGTGCCACCTATGCCGAAATGACCTACACGCGCAACTTTAAGAACACCAACTGGCAGGCCCTGTATATACCCTTCTCGCTGAGCAGCACAGAATGGGAGAGCACGTTGGAAATCGCCGAGATACACAACTTCATCGAATACGACGATGACGAAGACGGCACGTTTGACCGCACCTATCTTGTCGTACAACGCAAGAACGCAGGCGCCACCCAGCCCAACACCCCCTATCTCGTTCGCGCAAAAGCCACCGGCACCGTCACGCTCAACCTCACCGGCAAGACCCTCTATCCTGCCGAAATAAACAGCGTGGACTGCGGCAGCGTGAAGAACGACTATACCTTCACAGGCACCTACACTCCCATTACGACCATGTATGCCAACGGCTACTATGCCCTCAGCGGCGGCGCCTTGAACGCAGCCAACAGTCCTAGCGTAACCCTCGGCGCCCAGCGCTGGTATATGGAGATAACCCCGCGCAGCAGCCACGCCTCCGTGAAGCCCCAGCGCATCAGCATCCTGATAGACGGCGAGGAAGAAATGGAAGGAATAGAGGCCCCCTCCATCTTCTCCAAGGAGGAGAGCCCTGCCGCTTACGACCTCACGGGCCGCAGCGTGAAGAGCGCAGTCAAGGGTATAAATATCAAGAATGGTAAAAAGATAATCCGCTAGAACAAAGTTTTTCAATACGGGGAGAGGAACTCCCCCGCAGGGCATTTGCTAATTTCCGAATTATTGTGCCTTTGTATGAAAAACAATATAAAAAAAGAAAAAGATGAAACAGATATATAACATTCTGTTTTTTGCCCTCGCTATGGCTCTTATGCCTATGGCAATCTTGGCTGATAGCAAGGACCAGACAAGCCCGGATGCCGCGCGTTACAACGTGACAGATAACAATGGGCAATTGGCTTTCGGCATGTGTTACTATGAAGCAGACGGCCGTCCCAGCGGAGCTCACGGCAACTTCTATTCTCCCGACCATGCCGACTGGAGCATGAAATCGTGGCCCGATGCCAATAAGCATGTGGTGAGCTACATTCATTTCCCCGTATGCGAGACCAATGCACAGCTTCAGCTCACAACGAGGGGCTCCGTGACGTTCGTCGTAACGGTGACCTGCATGGAGAACAAGACTCAGATAGCCACGAAGAACGTGACCCTCTCAACGGGCACAGACCAGTGGGTCACCGTGATGGACAGCAAGTCATTCCCGCAGGATGCCTGGTATAAATTTGACATTCAGTGTACCTCTGGCGCTGCTAACGTGGGCGAGATAAAATACTGGAAGTTCAGCAAGCCGAATACTGTGGACAAAGCCTATACGGCTGATTACATGTCCTCCCCCTCCGCCCATTTGAACGGCTGGTACACTACCGACCCCACGAAGCCCGCTGCCAATCGCTACGACTGGCTCTATAACGAAGTGATGATGCCGGCCGAGAATACCATCGTAGGCACCTACATAGAAAGCATGGGAATCCTGGGTGGCTATACCGGCATTCAGTGTAATGGCGACAACAACCATGACGTAATTTTCTCAATGTGGGACAACGGCAATACCGACACCGACCCCAACCTTCCCGAATATCTTCGTTCCGGTTCGCTGGACGGCAACAATGGCGTGGGTCTCTCGCGCTTCGGCGGTGAGGGTACGGGTGGCAAGGCTTTCCGCTCTGGAGAATACTGGGTTCCCGGTCAGTGGGTTAAGTTCTTGGCCAATGCCCGTCCAGAGGTCGTTACGGTACAGACTGCCAGCGGCCCCATCACTTACACCAATACCCTCGTTTCGGTTTGGTATAAAACCGAGGGGGGCGCCGACAATGTGAAAAACGCCGAGGATGGCGAAGACCTGTATGACGGTTGGCATTATGTGGCCACTCATCGTAAGTCGGGCGGCAACGATGTGTTTGACGGTATCAGCAACAGCTTCCTGGAAGACTATAACTGGCAATCGGGCCAGTGGACTCGTGCCGGCTACTATGCCCGTGGCGGTATGCACTCTATGGTTGACGGCAAATGGTATCATGCCAATGCCATGAGCGGCTACGGCAGGACTGATGGCGGCACGCTGTATGGCAAGCGCAACGACGTTGGACATGACGCTACTGCGGTGGATGGCAAGCCTGCCTTCTATATGTATTCCGGCGGCTACTCCAATGCCTGCGGCAGTACCCAGAATAGGGTTCTCCCCTTGGAAGCGAATTTCAACCCCGTGCCCCAGTCCACGCTCGACAAACTCCTTGGCCGCGTGGAGAAGGCTATCCGAAAGGAACAGCAGCGCAAGATGGACGAAGATTTTGATACCTCTCGCGAGCAACTGTCCAATTCGGGTTTCAGCGTGAAGTCTGTCAGTTCCGAGGCCTCCAACGAGGGTGCCGCCAACGTTCGCACGGCCCTTCTTGACGGCAACGAGAGTACCTATTGGCATAGCAGATGGAGCAGTGGCTCTGGTTCCACCAACTATGCCTACACCATTGATATCGAAGTCAGCTCTGCCCTTCAATCCAAACAGATTGAGCAAATCTTGCTCTATCAGGGTCGTGCTACGTCCTATCGTGCCAGTTCCGTGGAGGTGTTTACGTCCAACGATTATGCTACATGGACGAAGGTGGGCAGCACCTTCAACCTTGAAGATACCGCCCGTCCTCAGCTTAACCTGTCCTCCGTCATTACGGGCAAGAAGTACATACGCCTGAATTTCCTCACCGGTTATGGCCAGTACCTCGTCATCAACGAAATCTATTTCCGCACGGCACCCTCTGCCAGCGTCATCAACGACATTGTGGAGGAAATCCTTGCAAACGAGAATCACTTCAATGGCTATTCGTCCAGCGACCTCACGAACCTCAAGAACGTCTATAAGAATGGCGCATGGACCAATGCTGATGTTGTGCACGATGTCCTCGTCTCCCTTGCTGCCAACGGGACTCTGCTCAAGTATGGCGTACCGGCCAATGTGAACTCCATCAGTTCCTTCAAGGCCTATCAGCTCTACAATGCCAAGGGCCTTGGTGACCTCGTCGTGAAGAGCAATGCTCCTGCCGTTGAGGCCGATGCCAATGTGAATGTGACCCTTGAAGCGAACAACTGGCAACTCCTCCGCAGTGAGAAATGGAATGCTTACTATCTTTATAATATAGGCACAGGGAAGTTCCTCACCTTCAACAATGGCGTAGCCTCCCTCTCGGCCGCTCCCGTTCCCGTGCAGGTCAGCGCCCGCACTAACGGCGGCAAGGTGGAAGGTTTTATGTTCCAGTTTGATGCCACCAACGGCAATAGCTTCCTGACTGCCAGCGGTTCAAGTGCAGCCCTCGGCGCCAGCAATACTGACGGCGCCTTATGGCAACTGCGCGACAACTTCAGCCTTACTCCCGATGCCGTCATCGTGGCCGAGCTCCTGGAAGAAGCCAATGATAATGGAGCTCCCTCCGGACTTGACGGCGAGGCCTACAGCATCCGTTTCAACGGTACCGACCTGTATCTCTCCACCGCTGAAGTGTCTGATGTCTCAAACAAGACATACTCCCTCTCTATCTACCCTGAATACTTCAAGTTAAAGACCTCCGGCAACGGCTTCACCCTCCAAAGTGCAACGACAGGTAAGTATGTGGGTGTCGGAAGTAACAGTTGGGATTGCGGTAATGCTCCCACAGTGTGGACTATTGCCCATATTGATGGTCAGGTGACGACTATTCTTAAGAGCGGCAACCAAGGCCTCGGCGTGGATAATGAAACCTCAGGGTCTGGCGTCTTTACCAACAAGACAACAAAGAACCAGTGGGTGTTCGCTCTGTTTGAGCAGCCCGAAGAGGACACCTCCCTTGAGTTTGTCGATGGCACGGAATATACCTCCAACCGCCAACATTCCTATTCGGAGCTTACTTACACCCGTACCTTCAACAACACCAACTGGCAGGCTCTCTACATACCCTTCTCCCTCAATTATGAGGAGTGGAAGGACGACTTTGACATTGCCGAAATCCACAACTTCATCGAGTACGACGACGATGAGGACGGTACGTTCGACCGCACATATCTTGTCATCCTTCGCCGCAATAGCGGTGATACCGATCCCAACTATCCCTATCTCATCCGCGCCAAGTCAACAGGAACCCACACCCTCACGCTCTCCGACAAGACCCTCCAGCCTATGAGAATCAACAGCGTGGATTGTCGCAGCGTGAAGAATCTTTACACCTTCATTGGCACCTATCAGCCCGTCACGACAATGTATGCCAACGGCTACTACGCTCTCAGCGGCGGTGCCCTTAACCGTGCCAATTCCGCGAGCGTGAAACTTGGTGCCCAGCGCTGGTATATGGAGGTCACCTCCCGTAGCGGCGGTTACGCTTCCGCCAAGGCCCAGACAATCCAAATAATAGAGGAGGGCGAAGAAGGCATAGGTTCTGTATTAAGGCAACAGACAACAGACAACGGACAAGGGGCCGCATCCTTCGACCTCGCCGGTCGCAAGGTACTCATGAAGGGTGGTGCGGAAACTCTTCCTCAAGGCGTAACCATCGTTGGCGGAAAGAAAATCATACGTTGATGCTGCTTTGATGGCAGGCACGTTAAGGAATTTACCCGATAAAGTATTAATTCTCCCTCCTCAAAAATCATTAAACTTGCGTAATTACATAATTTGATAATGAGAGCCTTCCGATTTGTAATCTTCGCCATGGCTGTAACGGGTATGGTTGCCCAGGCTCGCCAGCTCTCTCCCGATGAGGCGCTCGGTCGCTTCGTGGAGCATAACCTCCCCACGTCTCAGCACACAGGACAAATGGGTTGCAAGGTGCGCGCCAAGGCCCCTGCGGCACAGTATCGTTTAGCCTATACAGGTCGCTGCCGGATAGGGACGGGGCTCTATGTGTTCGATGCTCCCCGAGAAGGCGGCTACGTCATACTGGCTGCCGACGATGCCGTACCCGCAGTCTTGGGTTATACGGATAGCGGGCATTTCTGTGCAGAAGCGATGCCTGATGGCTTGCGCTACTGGATGGAATGCATGTTGAGCGACATAAACACCTCCATGTCCACGGGACAACCTTTCTACTCCTCCGCGCGGCGTGTGGAAGGCCGCCATGCTGTAAGTCCTCTGATGGATTGCAAGTGGGCACAGGAAGACCCGTACAACTTCTGGTGCCCCGAGATAGACCGTCGCAGTACGCTGGTAGGCTGTGTGGCGGCGGCAATGGGTCAGGTGATGTATAAGCACAAGTGGCCCCGCCAGGGAACGGGCGGCCATAGCTATACCAATGGCGAGACGGGCACCACGGTGAGTGCCGACTTCGGTAGCACAACTTATGATTGGGACAACATCCAGTGGGCCTACGGACGTACCTCCACCAATGCTGAGAACTACAACAGCACTGTGGACTATTCGCTCACCGCACAGTCGGCCGTTGCGCGCCTTCTCTTTCACTGTGGCGTGAGTGTTGATATGCAGTACAACACAGCGCAAGGCGGAGGATCTGGTGCGGACATTCAGAAGGCTTCGCTTGCCTTGTCCCGTTATTTTGGCTATGACCGCAGCCTGCGCTTCTGCCCTCGTGCATGCTACACCGATGACCAGTGGGTGCAGACCATCTATGATGAGCTGGCCGCCGGACGTCCCGTGATGTATGGCGGCACGTCTTCAAGCGGCGGTGCCCATGCCTTTGTCCTCAACGGCTATAGTGAGGATGGACTCTTCCACGTTAACTGGGGATGGAGTGGCATAGCCGATGGCTACTACGCCATCACGGGTTCAAACCATCTCTGTCCCAGCCTCCAGGTGACGGGCTACACGCAGAAACAGCGCATCATTATAGGCATACGTCCCGATGAAGGTAACGAAGTGGCCGTCAATTTAGGTTTTTTGGGAACCGGGCTTTCCGTCAGTAACGGTTCGCTTGTGGCAACAGCCCAGTTGGCCGAGCCTCTGGCCAATTACACGCCCTACGAGGTGAGTGCGTACCTCGGTGTCCGGCTGGAAAACACGGCTACGGGGCAGGTTTATTACACTCGTTCCAGCACAGCTCCCGTCACTCTCAGCCCCGACGGCACTTATAGCGCCAACTACGCCATTTCTACCGAAGGCGTACCCACTGGCCGCTACCGCGTGTCCTATGCCGTATGCTCGGCCAATGAGGGCGGCCAATGGTACGATGTCATGATGCCTTCCAACATTGTTTTGCCGGAGATAGAGGTGCAGGGTCAGGATATGCCGGAGGATTTTACCTTAAACGATGGTGAGACCTACACGGCCTCTGACGTTGCGACTTATAAGACGCTGACCTACACCCGTACCTTCAACAATACCAACTGGCAGGCTCTCTACATACCCTTCTCCCTCAATTATGAGGAGTGGAAGGACGACTTTGACATTGCCGAAATCCACAACTTCATCGAGTACGACGACGATGAGGACGGTACGTTCGACCGCACATATCTTGTCATCCTTCGCCGCAATAGCGGTGATACCGATCCCAACTATCCCTATCTCATCCGCGCCAAGTCAACAGGAACCCACACCCTCACGCTCTCCGACAAGACCCTCCAGCCTATGAGAATCAACAGCGTGGATTGTCGCAGCGTGAAGAATCTTTACACCTTCATTGGCACCTATCAGCCCGTCACGACAATGTATGCCAACGGCTACTACGCTCTCAGCGGCGGTGCCCTTAACCGTGCCAATTCCGCGAGCGTGAAACTTGGTGCCCAGCGCTGGTATATGGAGGTCACCTCCCGTAGCGGCGGTTACGCTTCCGCCAAGGCCCAGACAATCCAAATAATAGAGGAGGGCGAAGAAGGCATAGGTTCTGTATTAAGGCAACAGACAACAGACAACGGACAAGGGACCGCATCCTTCGACCTCGCCGGTCGCAAGGTACTCATGAAGGGCGGCGCGGAAACTCTTCCTCAAGGCGTAACCATCGTAGGCGGAAAGAAAGTCATACGTTAGCCTTTCTCCCGACTATACATTATTTAATAATACACGCGCGCGAGCCTCTTGGTTCGCGTGCGTGGCTTGTTGAGGGGGTAGTGTGGTGATAAGTACAGTAGAGAGAGCAATTTCATGCGCGAAAGTGAAGAAAGTGTGCAAAAAACAGGAAAAAAGTTTGGTGGGGTGGGGGAAAAGATGTAATTTTGCAACGCTTTTGTGAGCCATGCGCTGCAAAGCACTCAATATTTATTATTAATTATTAAACACATCAAGCAATGATGAACCAGTACGAAACCGTCTTCATCCTTACTCCCGTTTTGTCTGAAGACCAGATGAAGGAGACGGTAAACAAGTTCAAGACTCTGCTCACCGACAAGGGTGCTGAGATCGTGAACGAAGAGAGCTGGGGCCTGAAGAAGATGGCTTACGCTATCGACAAGAAGAGCACCGGCTTCTATCAGCTTTTCGAGTTCAAGGCTGAGCCCGAAGTAATCGAACGCCTGGAAATCGGTTTCCGCCGCGACGAGCGCGTACTCCGCTTCCTTACTGTTAAACTCGACAAGTACGCTGTGGCTTATGCCGAGAAGCGTCGTCACAACCAGAAAAAGGAGGACTAAGACATGGCACAGAGTGAAATCCGTTATCTCAACGCTCCCGCGATTGACCTGAAGAAGAAGAAGTACTGCCGCTTCAAGAAGAGCGGTATCAAGTATATCGACTACAAGGATCCCGAGTTCCTGAAGAAGTTCCTCAACGAGCAGGGCAAGATTCTGCCCCGCCGCATCACCGGCACTTCCCTGAAGTATCAGCGCCGCGTGGCCCAGGCCGTTAAGCGTGCCCGCCATCTGGCCCTGCTGCCCTTCGTAACTGATTTGATGAAATAATTAGGAGGACTAAGCACTATGGAACTTATACTGAAAGAAAACGTTATAGGTCTTGGTTTCAAGAATGAAATCGTGACTGTGAAGGACGGCTACGGCCGTAACTATCTTATTCCTTCCGGTAAGGCTGTCATCGCCTCCGAGGGCGCCAAGAAGCAGCTCGCCGAGATGCTGAAGCAGCAGGCCAAGAAGCTGGAGAAACTCCAGCAGGAAGCTCAGAGCCTTGGTCAGCGCATCGAGGCCGTGAAGGACATCGTCATCGCCGTGAAGGTCAGCAAGGCCGGCACTATCTATGGCGGCGTAAACGGCGCACATCTTGCTGAGGAGCTGAAGCTCCGCGGCATCGAAGTGGACCGCAAGGCCATCAGCGTGAAGGACGTCAAGACCGTAGGCAACTACGTGGCTACCGTCGTTCTCCACAAGGACGTGACCGCTGAACTTCCCTTCGCCGTTGTGGCTGAAGGTGGCGAGGCTCCCGTCGAGGAAACAGCTCCCGTAGAGGAGGCTGCTCCCGTGGTAGAAGAGGCTCCCGTAGAAGAGACTCCCGTAGAGGAAGCCCCCGCTGAGGAAGCCCCCGCTGAGGAAGCTCCTGCTGAAACCGCTGAATAAACCAACCGCAAAACCATTGCGACCATGAATAAACAAGCCGCTCCAACCAAATAGGCTGGGGCGGCTTGCGCATTTCAAATTTGCAAATTAGATAATTAGCAAATTAGCAAATGTGAGAATTAGCAAATTATGTAGCCTGCCCGCAGGGCATTTCCGAATTTGCTCATTCTCAAATTAACTCATTTCCGAATTTGCTAATTCTCAAATTTGCTAATTTCCAAATTTCCTAATTAACCCAATATGCACCGCATCTTAAAATCTCTGCTGCTCTGTGCAGCCTGTCTGGCAGGAATCGCTGCCAATGCCCAGGTAACAACCTCCGCGCTTCGCGGTCTGGTGGCCGACGCCGCCGGACAGAGCGTCATCGGCGCCAATGTCGTGGCCGTTCACACCCCCACCGGCACCCGCTATGCTACCAGCACTAACGAGCAAGGCACCTTCCGCATCAGCAATATGCGTACGGGAGGCCCTTACACGGTTACCGTGAGTTGCATCGGCTATACTCCCGTGGAGGAAGGCCGCATCACTTTGCAGGTGGGCGACCCCTACGTGATGAATATCACCCTTGAAGAGCGCGCCCAGGCCCTCGGCGAGGCCGTAGCCTATGCCACCGGCCGCAACAGCAACATGCGCTTCGACCGTGCCGGCGCCATCACTTCCCTCAACCAGCAGCAGGTGGAGATGGTGCCCACTGCCACACGTACCCTCGATGACGTGCTCACCCTCACCCCGCAGGGCAGCAGCGCCTGTGGCGCCTTCGCCGTGGGTGGCGGCAACTTCCGCCAGAGCAGCGTGACGGTGGACGGTGCACAGTTCAACAACACCTTTGGCCTCTCCCAGCGCTCCATCCTTCCCGGCGGCGGCTATCCCATTGCCCTTGACGCCGTGGAGCAGGTGAGCGTGAGCATCACGCCCTTTGACGTGCGTCAGAGCGGCTTCAACGGCGCAGCCGTCAATGCCGTGACACGCAGCGGTTCCAACGACTTCCACGCCACGGCCTACACCTATTTGACCAACAGCAACCTCACCGGTAACCGCGTGGGCAGCTACGAGCCCTTCGAACTCGACAAGAGCCACTCCTACACCTATGGCGCCAGCGTCAGCGGCCCCATCGTGAAGGACAAACTCTTCTTCTTCGTCAACGGTGAGTATATGGACGTTACCACGGCAGGTCCCGTGGCCCATGCCGGCGGTGGCGAGAACGGCGTTTACAGCAACACCAACCGCCGTCCCACCCTCGACCAGCTCCACAGCCTGAGCTCCTACCTCTCCAACCATTACGGCATGAAGACCGGCCCCTGGGAGGATTTCAACCTCAAGACTCCCGCCTATCGCCTCATGGCCCGCCTGGACTGGAACATCAACCAGAACAACACCCTTAACGTGCGCTTCACCCGCAGCCAGATGAAGGAGAGCAGCGCCGCCTCCGCCAGTCGCAGCATCGGCAGCAACCAGAGCAACTATATCTATGGCGGCAGCAATACCAGCTACGGCTCCGGCAGCTACTACGGCATGTCCTCCCTCGCCTCGCGCTACTACAAGGACTATAAGTTCACCAGCGTGGCCGGCGAACTCAACTCTCATATAGGCCAGCACCTCAGCAATACCCTGCGCGCCACCTATTCCTTCCAGGACCAGCCGCGCAGCAGCGAGTATGGCGACCAGCCCACCCTCGAAATCGTCATGGACAACGGTCAGGGCATCTTCCCCACATGGGCCTACACCGGTTGCGACCTCTTCACCGTGGGCAACCTCGTGCAGACCAAGAACGCCGTGGTGACCGACGAACTCACCCTCAACCGCGGCCGCCACAACGCCATCTTCGGCCTGCAGTATGAGTGGGACCGTGCTGCCAACGGCTACACGCAGGCCGCTGCCGGCTACTACGCCTTCGCCGCCACTCCCGAGCAGGTGGCTGCCGGCGACTGGGCCAGCGTCTTCGGCGCCGCTCCCCGCGTCTTCGGCATCGGCTACGGCAACAACGAGGGCCACTCGCAATATACGGCCACGATGGACGTCCACAACTTCTCCGCCTACGTGCAGGACAACTGGGACATCTCCCGTCGCTTCAAGCTCAGCTACGGCCTGCGCGTGGAACTTCCCGTCTATCCCGACCTCAAGGATAACTACAACGAGGCCTACTACAACCTCGACTTCGGCGGTCAGCACTACCGCACCGACCAGACCCCCGACGCCCGCTTGAGTTTCAGCCCCCGCGTGGGCTTCAACTGGGACGTGCTCGGCAACCGTCGCTTCGTGCTGCGTGGCGGCACCGGTATCTTCGTGGGCCGCATCCCTTATTCCTGGCTTGTGAGCAGCGTGCTCAACAGCGGTATGGGACAGACCACCACCGTACTGCGCGCCGCCAAGGGCAACGCCATGCCCCAGTATGCCGACGGCTCCTATTTCTCTGCCAACCGTGAGGAGATGCTCGCCGCCATCGGCGCCACCAGCAAGACTAGCATCCCCAGCAGTCCCACCATCCTCGCCTCCGACCTTAAGAACCCCGCCAGCTGGAAGTCCTCCCTTGCCGCCGACTTCCGCCTGCCCGGCGACGTTGATTTCAGCGTAGAAGGTCTCTACAGCCGCGAACTCAACCCCGTGGTGGTAAGCAACCGCGACATCTATTGGGACGGCACCTCCACCGTGACGCTCAATCCCTATGACACCCGTCGCTCCTATTCCTACTACGACCCCAGCTACAGCTGCTACGTCCTTGAGAACGCCGGCCGTAAGGCCTACTACTGGAGCATCACCGCCTCGCTGCGCAAGAGCTGGGACTTCGGCCTCGCCCTCAGCGCCGCCTACACCCACTCCAAGGCCCGCGCCTATACCGAGGGCATTGGCGACCAGGTGACTGGCGCCTACAATAACTACCGTTTCAGCGTGAACGGCGTCAACGACAACGAGCTGGGCTACGCCACCTACGTGCAGCCCAACCGCGTGCTCCTCACCGCCAACTACACCATCAACGAAGGCCGCCGCACCAACAGCGTCATCTCCCTTATGTACGAGGGCGGCGAGGTAGGCTTCGTGGGCGGCTACCAGTTCACCCGCTACAGCTACATCTTCGCAGCCAACGTCAACAACGACGCCCTCGCCCCCGGCAACCTCATCCGCATCCCCGGCAGCCGTGCCGAACTCGACGAGTGGGCCTTTGCCGACAACGGCACCTTTACCGACGAGGGCGGTGTGAAGCAGCCCTATACTGCCGACATGCAGCGCGACGACTTCTGGCAGTTCATCAACCAGGACAGCTACCTCAAGAACCACAAGGGCGAATATGCCGAGCGTGGCGGCGCCAAGATGCCCTGGCACCATCAGGTGAACTTCAAGTTTGAGCAGAACATCTTCTTCACGCAGAAGAACGGCCGCAAGCACACCCTCACCGTGGGCTGCGACGTCACCAACCTTGCCAACGTGTTCAGTCCCAAGTGGGGCGCCTACAAGGAGATAACCACCAACACCCTCCTCAACTACGCCAAGGGTCAGTACACCTACAACCTCGTGAACGGTGCCCGCCACCTCACCACCTCCCAGAACTACGTGAACACCGTCAGCGCCTACCAGTGCATGTTCAACGTGCGCTACACGTTCTAAGAGAAAAAATACGGTCGCTCCGCGCGCCTCGTTGCAAACTAACGCCCCTCTGCGAAACTTTGCTTTCGCAGAGGGGCGTTTTCTTGCGCCGATTTATGTTGTCGCACTTACGTGCAGTTAGAACCTCCTTATTTCTTGGCGCAGCCAACAAAGAGCCTCCCAGTCGGCTTCGCCGAGAAATAGCTCCGCCCTGCGGGCGGGAAATAGTCTTCCCCTTCGGGGGAAATACCCCTGATAATTATTTCCAAAAAAACTATTTCCGGCGCAGCCGCTTTATTTCTTGGCGCTAGCCAACAAGAAAACTCTCAGTCGGCTTCGCCGAGAAATAGCACCGCCTTCGGCGGGAAATAAATTTTTAAGGAAATAATTTTTAGAAATATTTCCCGCGAAGCGGCCTATTATTTCCCGCCCACAGGGCGGCTCTATTTCTCGGCGCAAGCCGACAAAAATTCCACCCCTCGCAAAAGAACGCCTTCCTACCTGCTCCAGCTATCTAAAATTTTTCCTAATTTTTTCCTAATTCATGTAGCGCCGCAGGCAACCCTATTGTCAAAATTTTTTACAATTTATGTGTCCGTACAGCGCGATATTCGCGAGCGAAGTGTAACCCGATTGGCTACACGCGATTCTCACGAAAGTTAGCAAACCGCTGACGCACAAACCATTACTAAAGCATCGACTAAGATTTCTTCCCGATTTTCGCAATTAAATGCCGACTAAGCGCGAATTTCACTCGTACTCGGCATGAAATTCCGCTCTTT
>JAKSLT010000100.1 GCA_024401055.1 Bacteroidaceae bacterium
AGGGAACTAGTGAAAAATAAAAGAGCGGAATTTCATGCCGAGTACGAGTGAAATTTGCGCTTAGTCGGCATTTAGTTGCGGAAATTGGGAGGAAATCTTAGTCGGTGCTTTAGTAATGGTTTGTGCGTCAGCGTTTTGCTAACTTTCGCGAGAATCGCGTGTAGCCAATCGAGTTACACTTCGCTCGCGAATATCGCGCTGTACGGGCACATAAATTGTAAAAAATTTTGACAAAAGGGTTGCCTGCGGCGCTGCATGAATTAGGAAAAAATTAGGAAAAAATTTTAGATGGCTGGAGCGGGTAGGAAGGCGTTCGTTTGCGAGGGGTAGTTTTTTGTCGGCTGGCGCCGAGAAATAGAGCCGCCCTGCGGGCGGGAAATAATAGGCCGCTTCGCGGGAAATATTTCTAAAAATTATTTCCTTAAAAAATTATTTCCCGCCGAAGGCGGTGCTATTTCTCGGCGAAGCCGACTGGGTTATCTTCGTTGGCTGCGCCAAGAAATAAAGCGGCTGCGCCGGAAATAGTTTTTTTGAAATAAATGCCTGCGGCGCTACATGAATTGGGAATAAAGAAGTTTTTATCGTGTTCTGATAACGAATTTTTAGGAATTACGCAGTGCCCGGGCACTGCTGAATTGTTGTCCGCAGGAATTCTGCTGCATCAAGCAGCTAATTCAAAGAAATTCTTTATAAAAGGCTAACGAAGTAATTCTTTAATTCTGTAATTCTTGATAAAATTATTAGTGTCCGCTAAAAAAGAATGTAATCTGGCGTATTCCTTATAAATGCTGGAGATTTGGAAGATTTCTATGCGAGGGGGCTTACGCATACCCCGAAGGGGTTAAACAACCCAGCCAGGGGCAACGCCCCTGGTGTTTGGCAGAGTATCATCCCCGCCCCATCGGGGCACAACATCCGCAGGCTCTTGCTGTTATGCCGCGTTGCGGCGTGCACGGTGGTCGCACTTGCGACCAGGGGCGCTGCCCCTGGCTGGGGTGTGTCACCCCTTCGGGGTACAGGCTAAACTTTTTCCCTGGACAGCAATAATAAAAAATAAAAGACAGATAGGTTTGTGCCAACAAGTATATCGTTTCCAAAGCAAAAAAGAATAGCCGCCCGTGAGAGCACGGGCGGCTATTCGGATTATTGTGCCGTTTATCGGGGGAGATGTCTCCTCCCGATGATGCGGAGGGTGCGGTTTAGAAGTCGTCGGAGAATACAGCTGTGGCCTTGGCGGTCTCGGCGGTGACGCGGGCATAGTCCTCGGCGTCGCCTACGACGATCTTGCTGAATTCACGCAGGCCGGTGCCGGCGGGGATGAGGTGGCCGCAGATGACGTTCTCCTTCATGCCTTCCAGATAGTCGGTCTTGCCGCTGACGGCAGCATCGTTGAGAACCTTGGTGGTCTCCTGGAAGGAGGCGGCGCTCATGAACGACTTGGTCTGCAGGGCGGCACGGGTGATGCCCTGGAGAATCTGGGTGGAGGTGGCGGGCACGGCATCGCGCACCTGCACGATGCGGAGGTCACGACGCTTGAGCTGCGAGTTCTCGTCGCGGAGCTTGCGGGCGGTGACAATCTGGCCCTTGAACATGACTTCGGAGTCGCCGGCATCGATGACGTACTTCTTGCCCCAGATGCGGTCGTTCTCCTCGGCGAACTCGAGTTTATCGACTATCTGGTCTTCGAGGAAGCGGGTGTCGCCGGGGTCGTTGATGCGTACCTTGCGCATCATCTGGCGCACGATGACTTCGAAGTGCTTGTCGTTGATGCCTACGCCCTGGAGGCGATAGACGTCCTGCACCTGATTGACGATGTATTCCTGCACGGCGGTGGGACCCTTGATGGCGAGGATGTCGCTGGGGGTGATGCTGCCGTCGGAGAGGGCGGTACCGGCGCGCACGGCGTCGCCGTCCTGCACGAGCACCTGCTTGCTGAGGGGCACGAGGTACTTCTTCTGCTCACCGAGCTTGGAGGTGACGACAATCTCGCGGTGGCCGCGCTTGAGGCCGCCCATGGTGATGATACCGTCGATTTCGCTGACGATGGCAGGGTTGCTGGGGTTGCGGGCCTCGAAGAGCTCGGTGACACGGGGCAGACCGCCAGTGATATCGCCTGCGGAAGCGAGGACACGGGCTATCTTGACGAGGATGTCGCCGGGGTTGACTTCCTGGCCGTCGTCCACGGTGATGTGGCCGCCTACGGGGAAGTTGTAGGTGCGGAGCACTTCGCCGTTCTTGTCGAGGACATGGACGGAGGGCACGCGGGTCTTGTCCTTGGGCTCGATGATGATGCGCTCGGAAAGGTTGGTGGCTTCGTCGGTCTCTACCTTGTAGGTGACGCCTTCTTCTACGTTCTCAAACTGCAGGCGACCGCCTACCTCGGTAACGATGACATTGTTGAAGGGGTCCCACTCGGCCACGACGGTGTCCTTTTCAATCTCGGCCTTGTCTTCGACATAGAGATGGGAACCGTAGGGAACGTCCTTGGTGGAGAGAACGATGCCGGTCTTGATATCGACGAAGCGGGCCTCGGTGAGACGGCTGACGACGACCTGTACTTTCTTTCCGTCCTTTTCGGCTTCTACGGCACGGAGGTCGGCAAATTCCACGCGGCACTTCCATGCGGCCTTCATCTGGGTGACGGCGGCGGCGTTACCGGCCAGACCGCCGGCGTGGAAGGTACGGAGGGTAAGCTGTGTACCGGGCTCACCGATGGACTGTGCGGCGATGACGCCTACGGCTTCGCCCTTCTGCACCATTCTGGCGGTGGCGAGGTTGCGGCCATAGCACTTCATGCAGACGCCGTGCTTGCTCTCGCAGGTGAGGACGGAACGTATCTCGACGTGCTCGATGGGGCTGGCCTCTATCTCGGCAGCGATGGGCTCGGTAATCTCTTCGCCGGCGGCCACGATGAGCTTGCCGGAGAGAGGATTGATGACGTCGTGGACGCTGACGCGGCCGAGGATGCGCTCGGCAAGGGTGGCTACGACGTGGTCGCCGTTGCGCAGGGCGGTGCAGTCGAGACCGCGGAGGGTGCCGCAGTCTTCCTCGGTAATGATGACGTCGTGGGAGACGTCAACGAGACGACGGGTGAGGTAACCGGCGTCGGCCGTCTTCAGGGCGGTGTCGGCCAGACCCTTACGGGCACCGTGGGTGGAGATGAAGTACTCCAGCACGGACATGCCTTCCTTAAAGTTTGAGATAACGGGGTTCTCAATGGTACCGCGGCTGTCGCTACCGGCACGGGTGGGCTTGGCCATCAGGCCACGCATACCCGCGAGCTGCTTAATCTGGTCGGCGCTACCACGGGCACCGGAGTCGAGCATCATGAACACGGCGTTGAAGCCCTGGTCGGCCTCGGTCATCTGCTTCATGAGGGTGGCCTTGATCTCGTTATCCACCTGGGTCCAGGTGTTTACGACCTGATTGTAGCGGTCGTTATCGGTGATGAAGCCCATACCATAGTTCATGGTAATCTGGTCCACCTCGTCGTTACCGCGCTGCACGATGGCCTTCTTCTCCTCAGGGATGATGATATCGCCGAGGTTGAAGGACAGGCCGCCTTCGTATGCCTTGTGATAGCCGAGGTTCTTGATGCCATCGAGGAAGACGCAGGCACGTGCCATGCCGACGGCCTTGATGACGCGGGTAATAATCTTCTTAAGAGACTTCTTGGAGATAACCTCATTGACGAAGCCGAGTTCGTTGGGAATGATGTCGTTGACGATGACACGGCCCACGGAGGTCTCGATGATATGGCGGATGGGGAGTCCGCTCTCGTCGATGTCATTGACAAGGACTTTGACGGGAGCATGGACATCTACGCGCTTCTCATTGAAGGCGATGATGGCTTCCTCGGGACCGTAGAAGGTGAGGCCGCTGCCCTTGGCTCCGGGACGTATCTTTGTGATGTAGTAAAGGCCGAGCACCATGTCCTGCGAAGGCACGGTGATAGGTTCGCCGTTGGCAGGATTGAGGATGTTGTGGCTCTGGAGCATGAGAATCTGAGCCTCGAGGATGGCCTCGTTGGAGAGGGGAAGATGGACGGCCATCTGGTCACCGTCGAAGTCGGCGTTGAAGGCGGTACAAGCCAGCGGGTGGAGCTGAATGGCCTTGCCCTCAATCATCTTGGGCTGGAAGGCCTGAATACCGAGGCGGTGGAGGGTAGGTGCACGGTTGAGAAGCACGGGATGACCCTTCATGACGTGCTCAAGAATTTCCCAGATTTCGGGATCCTTGCGATCGACCATCTTCTTGGCGCTCTTGGTGGTCTTGACGATACCGCGCTCGATGAGCTTGCGGATGATGAAGGGCTTGTAGAGCTCGGCGGCCATGA
>JAKSLT010000101.1 GCA_024401055.1 Bacteroidaceae bacterium
GAAATAGAGCCGCCCTGCGGGCGGGAAATAATAAGCCGCTTCGCGGGAAATATTTCTAAAAATTATTTCCTTAAATAATTATTTCCGGCGAAGCCGTGCTATTTCTTGCGAAGCAACAAGAAAGAACCCCTCTATCAGCTATTACCGAGAAATAAGGCCGCCCTGCGGGCGGGAAAAGCGGAAGGAGCCATAAAAATGCAGTCTCCGGCTGGGATGCCGGAGACTGCAATTTATTATAATACTTGTTGCCGAAAGGCCTGAGGGAGCTGTCCGTCAGCACTCCGTATTACCTTCTTGGGGCAAGCCGCATGATTCTGAATTGACGTTGAACTCCTGCATCTGTTGCAGGACACTCTCCTCATGGATGCGCTCAAACAGTTCGCGGACGAAAGATGTGGACAGGCCCGACGGGATGGCTTCCTCGCCGCGGCGGAGGAGGATTTCGTTGTAGCGCACGGGCTGCACTATCTGCATGTTGCGCTGGCGCTTGTACTGACCTATCTCGCGACACACGGCGAGACGGCGGCCGAGGACGTTGAGGAGTTCGTCGTCGCACTGGTCGATGCGTTGGCGGAAGTCCGCGAGTTCGTCGGTCACGGGCTGTTCGGTGCGTATGGTGAGGCGCTGCAGGATGCCGGCCAGGACTTCCGGCGCGAGCTGCTGCTCGGCATCGCTCCACGCCTTGGCGGGACAGCAATGGCTCTCTATCATGAGGCCGCGGAAGCCGAGGTCCATGGCTTGCTGGCAGAGGGGCGCGATGAGTTCGCGATGGCCTCCCATGTGGCTGGGGTCGCAGAGGATGGGGAGGTCGGGGATGCGACGGTGGAGCTCGATGGCGATGTGCCAGAGGGGACGGTTGCGGTAGAGCTGGTGCTCGTAGCTGCTGAAACCGCGATGTATGGCGGCCAGACGCTTGACGCCGGCTTGGTTGAGGCGCTGGAGGCCGCCTATCCAGAGCTCAAGGTCGGGGCTGACGGGATTCTTGACGAGCACGGGGACGTCGGCGCCGCGCAGGCTGTCGGCAAGTTCCTGCATAGCGAAGGGATTTGCCACGGTGCGGGCACCTACCCAGAGTATATCGACGCCGTGGCGGAGGGCAGCCTCCACATGGGCGGGCGTGGCCACTTCGGTGGCAACGAGGAGGCCGAGTTCCTTCTGCACGCGGGTGAGCCACGGCAGGGCGGGCTCGCCTATGCCTTCGAAGCCGCCGGGTTTGGTGCGGGGCTTCCACACGCCGGCGCGGAAAATCCGCACGCCGTGCCGGTGGAGGTCGGTGGCGGTGCGCATGACCTGCTCCTCCGTCTCGGCAGAGCACGGGCCGCTGATGACGATGGGGCGAATGTCGGGACTGATGCCCGGAAGATTGAGAGGAGAGATGTTGAGTTCCATAGGAGGAGGCCCCCCTAAATCCCCCCTAAGGGGGGACTTTCGGTGAAGGGGCGGAGGGTAATTTTATTGCACGAGTACTTCGTCGCCGTTCTGCCATTCGCGGCGGATGATGACGGCGGGGCCTGTCTGCTTGACGTCGGCGGGATGGCCGTTCACGAAAAAGCGATGGCCGGGGGCGAGGGGGAGTTGCATCGTCAGCTTGAGTGGTTTGGGAAGGCCGGAGAGGCGCACTTTGTAGTAGCAACCCATCGTGGAGCCCTCGATGACGTCGAAGTTGAGCAGGACGTGACGCCGCAGGGGCACGTGGGCCATGCAGTCCACCCAGCGCAGGAGCGCGACGTCCTTCTTGCCGTAGGTGATGAGGCCGTTGACGTCGGGCAGGGGCTTGGACTGGTCGAACATCTGCGTGACGAGGGCAATGCTGTCGGCAGGAAGTGTGCGCTGGCGGGCGAAAGCCGGCACGCTACACATTATTAATATATATAGGAGGAGACGGGGCAATTTAAGTAAAAAGTAAAAAATAAAAAATAATAAATGGGAGTTTATGGCAGGGGGGGCTTCCTCTTCGAGGGACGGGAGGGAGAGGCTTTTACAGATGACGAATGCGCCATTCCTGGGGATAGAGGTTGTTGGCACGGGGGCCGATGTTATTGACAAAGCCGAGTGGATGGCCGTGGTAGGTCACGACGACATACCCGCGGGGGGCGTCGATGCTGAGGGCCTCGCGGCGGAGATAGGCGAGGGCGACGTCGCGCGGCAGGTCGCACTTTGGAAATTCGGCAGCCCGGTCGGGATTCATGGCGAGCACGTGCTGCGGCACCTGCTTCGGGCCTTTCTGCACGTAGGCGTCCCAAGCGAAATGGCGGATGTGCTCCAAGTGATGCCGCGCGGCGAGAGGGGCGTTGCCGTCCTTTTGGAGCAGACAGAGGAAGAAACCCTCGCCCTTGGCGCGGTGGGGGAAGAAATGGTAACCGGCAAGGTCTCCGTCGGCTGTCCGGCCCTCCACGACGCCCCACTCCTTTTCTACGGAGAGAGGCACGACGCGGGCACCGAGCTCGCGGCATATCCACGCCACGTTGTCCTCGTCTTCGTGGCGGTTGAAGGTGCAGGTGCTGTAAACGAGGAAACCGCCGGGGCAGAGGGCGGGCCACACGTCGCCGATGATGCTGCGCTGGAGGGCGGCGCACTCGGCTACCTTCGCAAGGCTCCATTCGTCGCGGCTGGCGGGGTCTTTGCGAAACATTCCCTCCCCGGAGCAGGGTACATCGGCGGCCACGACATTGAAATAGCCGGAGGCGTAGGCCGCAAAGTCGGCAGGATAGGCGTTGCACACCATGACGTGGCCGTAGCCCCACTTCTGCATGTTCTCGTTCAGCACCTCGGCACGCTTGCGGTCGGGCTCGTTCACCACGAGGGGACTCTTTTCGGGGAGAAGGCTGCGCCAAAGGGTGCTCTTCCCGCCCGGGGCGGCGCAGAGGTCGAGGCAACGCACTTCGGAGGCGGACGCTGCGTCCCCTGTTCCCAATCGGGCTTCGACAGTGCGCCATGCCTGCTCCACAAACATGCTGGAGGCTTCCTGAACGTAGTAGCAGCCGGCATGGAAGAGGGGGTCGAGCGTGAACTGCGGCCGCTGGGGAAGGTAATATCCGCCGGCGCACCACCCCACCCTCTCTGCGCCGTCCAGCAGGCTCTGCGCGTCGGCGGCGGAAAGGGACTTGCGGGGATTGAGCCTCACGGAGACGGGCGGCTCACTCCCTTCCAGAGCACAACAAAGCTGAGCGGCCTCGTGGTCGCCCAGCTGTTGTTGCATAGAGGTGATGAAGTCTTGCGGCAGTGCAGACATCGTGTGCGGTATTTACGGATTGCGGAGTATGGGAGCAGTGACAGCCCGGATTACTCGGCACCTTCGTTGGCTTCGGACGCAGCCTCGGCCTTGCGCATCTCGCGGAACTTGACTTCCAGGCCCTGGAGTTCGCCCTTGAGCACCTCAATGCGCTTCTGGATTTCCTCCACGAAGGCGCTGCCCGTCTTGCTGGTGGCGTTGAGGAAGGTGAGGTTGTTCTCGTAGGTGTTCAGTTCCTGGCGCTTCTCGTCGATGCTGCGCTGGAGGCGCTGCAGGTCGGTACCGGCGTTCTCTACGGTGCGCTGCACCTGGCGGCGCACCTTCTGGTGCTGCTCCTTGCGGGCCTCCTTGCGGCGGTCGAAGAAGTAGTTGCAGGCCTCATTGAAGCGCTTCCATATTTCGTCGCTCTTCTTGCGGGCCACGGGGCCGATGGTCTTCCACTGCTTCTGCAACTGGATGATTTCCTCGGTGGTTACGCTCCAGGCCGTGCTTTCCTTCAGCTCTTCGACACGCTCAATGAGGTGCATCTTGGCGTCGAGGTTCTGCTGCAGGCCGTCGCGCAGGCTCTTGAAGTGGTCGGCCTTGGCGGTGAAGAAGGCATCGCAGACGCCGCGGAAGCGGTCGAA
>JAKSLT010000102.1 GCA_024401055.1 Bacteroidaceae bacterium
GAGCTGACGAAGAGCGAGACCTACGGCGATGTGGAGCGCACGGATTACTTCGATGTCGATCCTTCCATCACGGGCCGCCAGGCCAAATTCGGTGACTATAGTCATACAGGTTTCGACCGTGGCCACATGGCTCCCGCAGGCGACATGAAGTGGAGCAAGGAAGCCATGGATGCCTGCTTCTACCTGACGAATATCTGTCCGCAGAACCACGCCCTCAACAAAGGCGACTGGAACGATCTGGAAATCAAATGCCGCAAGCTGGCCCGGAAGTATGGGCGGGCATGGATCGTCACCGGCCCCATTGTCACATCCAAAGAGCCGAAGACGATTGGCTCACACCACGTGGTGGTGCCTGATGCATTCTTCAAGGCTATTCTTGTGCCCAATGGCTCAAGCTATGCCGCCATTGCTTTTGTCATGGACAATGCGCCTGGCGACGGCGACATCATGAACGATGTCATCAGCATCGACAGTCTGGAAAACCTCACAGGCATAGACTTCTTCTACGCCCTCCCCGATGAGGTGGAAGACGTGGTGGAGGCCGACTACAAGCTCAGCATCTGGCGCTGACTTTTCGTGAAAGACTATTCGCGGGGAGGGGGCAAACGTTCCCTCCCTCTCTTTTTGCACCGTTTGTGAAATGTCGGCAGAGAGGCTGCCGAATATACTCTTCTGACGCGAAATGGTAAAAAAGAGATAAAAAATAGCTGTTTTATTAGTCGCATTAAGAATAATTTTGTAATTTTGGCGCAAATTATATAAAAGCAGATAGTACGGTATGGCGAAAGGTAAGAAAAGAGGATGGGTGTTCGGCTTGTGTGGTGTGATTGTCGGCGTTGTATTGGCGCTGGCTCTTTCGCATGTCTATCATCGCAGCTCGTCCAATGCCGCCTGTGCCGCTTGCCATGTTCATCCCCAGTGCGAAGACAGCTGGAAACAGTCTGCACACTACAACAACGGCAGCGGCACCAAGACCGACTGCACCGCTTGCCACTTGCCGCCAGAGGGTACCTTCGGCCATTTCAAGGCAAAAGCCAGGATGGGCGTGAAAGACCTTTGGGCCTACATTTTCAAGGACAAGGAATCCATCGACTGGGACAGCAAGGGCGAGATGGAGCACGCCGTGAAGATCGTCTATAACGAATCGTGCAAGGAGTGCCATGTGAACCTCTTCCCCAAAGGCATCAGCGATGACGGCATCTCCGCTCACCTCTACTACGAGGAGAACGAGGAGAAGCTCGACCTTCAGTGCATCGGCTGCCACCTCGATGCCGGTCACTACAATCCCAACTACAGCCACGCCAAGATGGCGGGCGTGCCCAAGGCAAAGGCTAAAGGCCCTGTATTCGAAACTCCGGCCGTGGTGAATGCCTTCGCCAACTTCAACGAGCAGATTCCGGCTACTGATGTGGCCATACCCATGGTCGCTGTCCCGGCAGGAACATTCCTCATGGGCAGCAACGAGAAAGATGCCTATAGCGATGACGATGAATATCCCCAGCATAAGGTCAGCGTGTCGCGCTTCTTCATGAGCGAGACCGAAATCACCTGGGACCAGTACTGGAGCTTCTACGCCGAGACCATGTCCGAGGGCCGAACGCCTCCCGAGGTTATCTATGCCAACAATCAGCGCGACGATGTGGATGCCGTGAGCGGTCCCACGCCTCCTTTCGGCAATCCCGACCAGGGCTGGGGCATGGGCGACCGTCCCGCCATCACCATGACGTACTACGCTGCGCAGACATTCTGCCAGTGGCTTTCGCTGAAGACGGGCCGTCACTACCGCCTGCCTACCGAGGCCGAGTGGGAATATGCCGCTCGCGGCGGCACCGATACGCCTTATTTCTTTGAAGGCAAACCCGGAAAGTTTACGAACGAGAGCCTTCGCAACCGAATCTTCGGTGCCGACACCGTGGGCATCAACCGCTATGTGGTCTATGCCAACAACAGCCGCAACCGCACGCAGGAGCCCGTCAAGGTCCATGCCAATCCGTTTGGCTTGAAGAACATGCTGGGCAATGTGCTTGAATACTGCTCCGACTGGTATGCCGAGGATGCCTATTCGCAGGTGCCCGACGGCGCTGTTGACCCCAAGGGTCCCGCCACAGGCACGGAGCACGTCGTCCGCGGCGGCTCGTATGCCGATGATGCCGTGGCTCTGCGCAGCGCCGCCCGTGGCCACACCGAGCATGACGCCTGGCTCCGTACCGACCCGCAGAAGCCGAAGAGCATCTGGTGGTACAGCGATGTGAAGGGCATTGGCTTCCGCATCGTCTGCGAAGTGCCCGACAGCATTCAGTAAATACAGACAATTTAATTCACTATCCTAAATAAATACAACAATGGAAAACATCAACAGAAGAAAATTTCTCAGCACGACGGCTAAGCTTGGTCTTGCTGGTGCTGTAACCCCGGCGTTCCTGACGTCATGTACTTCAAAGAAAGAACCAGCCCTGACTCCGCTTCGTCAGGAGGGTGACTACTATGTTCCCGAACTGCCCGACAAGGCTATCGAGGGCAAGGAACTCAAGGTGGGTGTCGTAGGTTGCGGCGGCCGTGGTTCGGGCGCTGTCAACGACCTGCTCGATGCTGCCGACGGCATCAAGGTGACCGCTTTGGGCGATACGTTCATCGACCGCCTTTCCGACCTCCGCGGCAATCTGGCCAAACGCGGTCAGGAGATTGCCGACGAGAACTGCTTCATTGGCTTCGATGCTTATCAGAAGGTCATCGACTCGGGCGTCGATATGGTCATCCTGGCTACTCCTCCCGTATTCCGTGCCGAGCATTTCCGCTATGCTACGGAGAAGGGTGTTCACTCCTTCCTTGAGAAGCCTATCGCAGTCGATGCAAAGGGCTATCGTACCATCATCGCCGCTGCCCGTCAGGCACAGGCCAAGGGCTTGAGCGTCGTTACGGGTACTCAGCGTCACCATCAGCGTTGCTATGTGGAGGCCTTCAAGCAGATTCAGCAGGGCATCATCGGCGAGATCACCGGCGGCAACGTCTATTGGAATGGCGGTATGCTCTGGTACCGCGAGCGTCAGCCCGAATGGAGCGACATGGAGTGGATGATCCGCGACTGGGTAAACTGGAAGTGGCTCTCGGGCGACCATATCGTTGAGCAGCACGTTCATAATATCGACGTCTTCATGTGGATGACTGGCTTGAAGCCCGTCAGCGCCACCGCCTTCGGTAACCGAAACCGTCGTGTCACGGGCGACCAGTTCGACCAGTTCAGCGTCGATTTCACCTTCGAGAATGGCATCCATCTGCACAGCATGTGCCGTCAGATTGACGGTTGCTCCAACCGCGTCAGCGAGTTCGTTCAGGGCGCCAAGGGTTCATGGGACAGCCAGACGAATGAGATCCGCGACCTCAAGGGCAACCTGCTCTGGAAGTACGACGACGCTGCTTTCGGTGCCGAGTTCAGCCAGCACAATCCCTACGTGCTTGAGCATGTCGATTGGGTGAACCACATCCGCAAGGGCACGGCTCACGAAGAGGCTACGGCTACGGCCGAGTCTTCGCTGGCTGCTGTCATGGGCCGCGAGGCTGCCTACACCGGTGCCACCGTTAC
>JAKSLT010000103.1 GCA_024401055.1 Bacteroidaceae bacterium
TCGCGACCCCGACCTTGGCAAGGTCGTGCTCTACCAACTGAGCTATTGCCGCATTGTCATGAATGTTTTGGTCAAACTTTCAAAGAACTTCGTTGCAACCCTTCTTCCGTCGAATTGCGGGTGCAAAGGTAAGGCAATTTTGGGAACCAACAAACATTTTGAGGAAAAAATTACAAAAAAAGTGCTTTTTCCTTTTATCTGGCCCTGCCTCTATGGCCTAGTTGGAAAAAATCCGTATATTTGCACAGATAATAATACCATCCTTATGAAAAAAACAGCCAAAGAACTGATGGCGCTTCTTGACGCCTCACCCGTGAATTTTCTTGCAGCCGAGTACGTGGAACATCAACTGGATGCTCATGGCTTCATCCGCCTGGATGCAGCAGAGCCTTTTCCTGCGCTGAAGGCCGGCGACCAATACTATATTACGAAGAACGGAACGGCCGTATTCGCCTTCCGCGTCGGTTCGAAGAGTCCCGCCGAGTCGGGCTTCAAACTCATCTGTGCCCATAGCGACAGTCCCGGCTTCCGCATCAAGCCCCATGCCGAGATGCGTCAGGAGGGTGGGGTAGTGAAACTCAACACCGAGGTGTACGGAGGCCCTATCCTCTACACCTGGTTCGATCGTCCACTCAGCGTGGCCGGCCGCGTGCTGCTGCGCTCGGACAATCCCTTGCAACCCATTGTGAAGCGTGTTCGCATCGGCCGTCCGCTGCTCGTCATTCCTCATCTGGCCATCCATTTCAATCGCCAGGTCAATGACGGCAATCCCCTCAGCAAGCAGAAGGATATGCTTCCCGTGCTGGGCATCATCAACGATTCGTTAGAAGCCGGCCAGCTCCTTATTAATATATTATCCGAGGAACTCGGCGTCAAGGCCGACGACATCTTGGACTTCGACCTTTCGCTCTACGACGTGCAGAAAGCCGTCCTGACGGGCATGAACGAGGAGTTCATCTCCTGTGGCCGACTGGATGACCTGGCTATGGTTCATGCAGGTCTTCATGCCCTGCTTGGCAGCCAGACGACGGAGATGACGCAGGTGCTGGCCGTCTTCGACAACGAAGAGACGGGCAGCGGAACGAAGCAAGGAGCCGCCAGCCCCGTGCTGCGCAACCTCTTGGAGCGCGTAGCCGGTGGGACGGAGGGGCTCTACCGTGCCGTGGAGCGCTCGTTCATGATCAGCGCCGACATGGCCCATGCTATCCATCCCAACTATCCCGAGAAGCACGATCCCACCAACCACCCCGTCATGGGCGGCGGCCCTGTCATCAAGATCAATGCCAACCAGAAGTACGTCACGGATGCCGAGTCGGCCGCCGTGTTTGCCGAGATCTGCCGTAAGGCAGGCGTCCCCTGCCAGTATTTCGTCAACCACTCCGATAGCGCAGGCGGCAGCACGTTGGGCAACATCTTGACGGCCCAACTCCCCATGCGTGGCGTCGATATGGGCAACCCGATGTGGGGCATGCACTCCGTGCGCGAAACAGCAGCCGTAGCCGATCAGTATTACGTCTGCAAAGCCTTCACGCAGTTCTTTGAACTGTAACGGATGGCCGTCCCTGTTACCTACCACAGTTTCCAGTGTCGCAAGTCGTACCAAAGGTCTTGCCACGCCATGCGGCGGAAGAGCCAGTGGTAAGTGCCGCCGGGGATGCACTGGAGTCGTTCGCTATCGGTGTGGAGAACATAGAGCGGACGGATGCGCCAACTGTGATTATAGCGGTTCTGCCAGTCGTACATGCAGTATTCCCACCATCGGGCACCGTCGCTGCGCCACCATTCGCCGGTGACGAAATGATTGCCCAACCCCCACTTCGTGGCGGCGTATGCATTGGGGTGTCCGCACTGGTTGAATACACGCAGTGGAGCAATTCCCAGATCGATGACGCGACCGAGCGACACGCGGCAGATGATGAGCGATCCAGAAGAGTAGTGCATGGCTGTGCTGCGCGACGGGGCGAAGTAGATGCCGTTGCCCGCGAAGTTGCCGCCGCCCACGTTCCACACCTCGGTCGTCCAATTGCTGTTGCCCACTCGTCCTCGGCTCTGCGTGATGCTCTCGCTTGCCTCGGGCGTAGTACCGTGATAGAGTGTAAGGGCGGGAACGAACGTATCGACGACCGTCCAGATGCAGCTCTCCACCAGTGTCAGCGTCTCATGCCATAGCAGATATTTGATGATGCGCCAAGGAAGCATAGCCACCCAGAGCAGAATGCTGTCAGCACCTTCCTGCTCCTTGTGCGGAATGGCAATCTCGACACAGTAGTTGACTACTTCGAATGCATTATGTACGAGCAGATTGTAATAGACCGCATTGAGGAAGCGGAGAGGCGTGAGCAGCAGATAGAAGGGCACCTGCACGATGGGAAGTATCTTGCGCAGGCGGGCAGCGCGGGCATCGTCACACACGTTGTTCTTTAGGAAGGGGCGCCACGGTTTCGACAGCCACCGCTGCAGCAGGTTGAGCAGATAGAACGGTACAGAAAAGACAAGAATCCCCTTGTAGCCGATGAAGCTGAAAAGGCCCATGAAGAGCCAGAAGAGCAGGCGCAGGATGAGGAAGCCCACATAGATGGCCAGCAGGATGAAGGCCACCTTGAAGGCTATGCGGAACAGGTTTCGGACGGGATGGCGGCGTGGAGCGGGTGGAGGCTCCACCACCTTCAGGTAAGAGCGACTGGCATATAGCGTGTCCGTCTGCCAGGCAACGCGGCACCAGTCCCCTTCGCAGTCGCCCACGACCGTCAGCTCGCTCCCCTGGGGGACGGTGACCACGCGGCGGGAGTTGGTGGAGGGGGCGACACGCAGGTTGAGGTTAGCCGTCGTCACACACCGCTGGTCGGCATGCAGCAAGAGGCCACTCAGCAGCAACGCGAGCAGCACTGCCAGACGTCGGGTGTATGTGCGCTTAGTCATCAATAGTAGAATAGTTCGGACGTCACTTCATCCCAGCGTCTTTCCTTCAAGGCGTCGGGCGAGAGGAAAAGATAGTAGGTACCACAGTCATAGAAACGGAGACCCCAGCGGTCGTCCTCGTCAATCTGCAACAGACAAACGTCGTGGGGATGGAGGTCAAACACTTCTT
>JAKSLT010000011.1 GCA_024401055.1 Bacteroidaceae bacterium
TACGAAATTCTTCTTTAACACAATTATCTGCCCCCAGCTTTTTTCCACTGAGCCGCAATGCCGAGGGGGGCTTCGGCTTTCGGGTACAAAAAAAAGAGGCTCAGTTTCTGAACCTCTTTTTTCAAGTCGGGGTGACTGGACTCGAACCAGCGACCACACGCCCCCCAGACGCGTACGCTAACCAACTGCGCCACACCCCGTCTTGGCTCCTCGGCGATGCTCCGAATGGGGCTCTCTGCCGATTTGCGAGTGCAAAAGTACGGCTTTTTTCCGAATGAGCAAACTTTTTTGGGGATTTTTTGCGCCTATATGGGCAAAAAAGTGTAATTTTGTACGCGATACGTTAGGTCTGGTTGCAAAATCGGGCCGGAAAAGGTGCGACTCATCGCGAAAGAAAAACAGAAAGAACAAAAAATAATGTTTGAAAAAGTAGTGGGCCAGACGGAAGTGAAGGCCCAGTTGGAGAGCCTCGTGGAGAGCGGAAAGATGCCCCACGCTCTTCTCTTCAGCGGTGCGCCGGGTGCGGGCCAGCTCGCCATGGCCGTGGCGCTGGCGCAGGAGATGCTGAAGACCGACCGCCTGCTGCACCCCGACCTGCACTACGTCTTCCCCGTGTATAAGCCCAAAGGGTGGGCTGCGGAACGTAAGGCCGTGAGCGACGACTTCACCAAGCAATGGCGCGAGCAGATGGAGGACAGCCTCTATTTCGATGCCCAGCAGTGGGGCGAGCGTATAGGTCTGGAGGGTCAGAAATTTCAGATAGGCGTGGGCGAGAGCGACCAGATAATCCGCAAGTTGTCCCTCGTCAGTGCCCAGGGCGGCTGGAAGGTGATGATAATCTGGCAAGCCGAGAAGATGAGCACCGAGGCGGCCAACAAACTGCTGAAAATACTGGAAGACCCCACGCCCGAAACGCTCTTCATCCTCGTGGCGGAGCACAGCGAGCAACTTTTGGAGACTATCGTGAGCCGCACGCAACGCTTCGACTTCCGCCCGCTGGCTGAGGACGACGTGGCCGACGTGCTGATGCGCGACCACGGCTTGTCGGCCGCTGATGCGCGGCAGGCTGCCCACGTGAGTGGCGGCAATCTCACGCGCGCCATGCAGTCGTTGCTGACGACAGACCAGGAAGTGACATACTTCAACCTTGTGGTGCTCCTCATGCGCGGGGCCTACGCCCGCGACTTGAGAGGGATGCGTTCATGGTCCGAGACCATAGCCAAGCTCTCAAGGGCCGAGCAGCGCAACTTCCTGCAATATATGCAGCGCTTCATACGGGAAAACTTCGCCTATAATTTCCGTGAGCCGCAGCTTTGCTACATGAACGACCGCGAGAGAGAGTTTGCCCAGCGCTTTGCACGCTTTATCAACGAGCGGAACATCATCCCCTTCTATGAGGAGATAAGTCTGGCGCAGCGCGACGTGGCCCAGAACACCAACTCCAAGATGGTGTTCTTCGACCTCGCCCTCAAGGTCATCTTGCTGCTGAGGCAGTAGGAAGACCCCCTGATTCCCTCTTAAAGCGGGACTTGTCAAGCCGAAAAAAGAGCAAAAAGTAATAAACCATATAAGAAAGGACGCATCACCCACCTCGCAGGAGTATATATCCCCATCCAGCCCCTTTCCGGCTGCCGCCATCTTTCCCCTATCGGGGCAAGAGTCCGCTCTTCGAGCGGGGTAGGGGCATCGCGGCACGGAGTCGCCGCGACGGGGTGAGGCCTGTCTCTATTATATATTATTATATGAAACAAGATTATACCATAGACCCGTGCCTGCGCGGCCTCTGCGCCGCCGGCTGCGGAAGGAGCGACCATCAACTCAACACCTTCGACTACATGGCCGACGTGCCCGGCAATCAGGACACGAGCGACCTTGTGGAGGTGCAGTTTAAGAACACCCGTAAGGCCTATTTCCACAACGACAACCGCCTGCCGCTGCAGAAGGGCGACCTCGTGGCCGTGGAAGCCATGCCGGGCCACGACATCGGCGTGGTGACGCTGACCGGCTCGCTCGTGCCCCTGCAACTGGAAAAAGCGCAGTTGAAACCCGGCACTGAGATACGCCGCATCTATCGCAAGGCACGCCCCGCCGACATAGAGAAGTGGCACGAGAGTCAGGCCCTGGAGCAGGACACGATGATACAGAGCCGCCAGATAGCCAAAGACCTGGGACTGGAGATGAAAATCGGCGACGTGGAATATCAGGGCGACGGCCAGAAGGCAATCTTCTACTACATCGCCGACGGGCGCGTGGACTTCCGCCAACTCATCCGCGTGCTGGCCGACACATTCCACGTGCGCATAGAAATGCGTCAGATAGGCGCCCGTCAGGAGGCCGGCCGCATCGGCGGTTTCGGCCCTTGCGGCAGAGAGATGTGCTGTGCCACGTGGCTGAAGAACTTCCAGAGCGTGGGCACCGGTGCCGCACGCTATCAGGATATCGCCCCCAATCCGCAGAAACTCGCCGGGCAGTGCGCCAAACTGAAGTGCTGCCTCAACTATGAGGTGGACACATACATGGAGGCCGGCCGCAAGATACCGCCCCGCGACTTCCATCTGGAAACGGAGGAGGGCACGTGGTACTATTTCAAGGCCGACATCCTCTCCGGCCTTGTGACCTACAGCCTTGACCGCCGCATGGCAAAGAGCCTCACGGCCATCAGCGCCGACCGCGCTCAGGAGGTGATGGCTCTCAACCAGAAAGGCGAGAAGCCCGAGAGCCTCGACGACGTAGTGAGAGAGGCCCCCGTGCGCCCCGTGGACCTGGCCGAACAGGAGGACCTCACGCGCTTCGACAAGGCCAAGCGCCGCAAGAAAAAGCGTAAGGGCAACCGCGGCGGCAACGAAACGCAGGAAACGGCCGAAAACGACGGCGAATAGCCCTGCGAAAAGCAAGAAGATGAGATATTGCCGTGTGTATATGCTGAGAAAGACAGGCTTAGCCCTAATCTCCGCCGTGCTTGTCGTCGCCTGCGTGAGCGTTGGCCGGAAGCCCATGCCGCGCTATGAGAGTGTGGATGAGATGGGCTGGGACAAAAGCCGCGCCGTGCAGTTTGAAGCGCCGGAGAAGGGAGAGTGGACCATGCTGCATCTGCGCACGTCGGCAGCCTATCCTTTCACGCAACTCGTGCTGGAGATATGCCACGAAGGAGAGAAGGACACGCTCACGGTGGACGTGCCGCCGGCAAGAGGCAACGCCCTGACGGAGACAGCAGTGCCCCTGCCGCAAACGGTGAAGAAGGATATGTCGATACGCTATCTGCTGACCACCGATGTGCTGCCGGGAGTGTGTGAGATAGGCGTGGACTGATAGCAGTAAAAATTCCTCTAAACGAAAGAACTATATGATAGGCCGACTCCTGTGGGTGGACGACGAGATAGACATGCTGCGCGCCCACATCCTTTTCCTCCAGAGCCGCGACTACGAGGTGCTGACGGCCAGCAACGGACAGGATGCCCTCGACATCGTGCAGAAGACCGACCTCGACCTTATCCTCCTGGATGAAAACATGCCGGGACTGTCGGGGCTGGAGACGCTCGACCGCATAAAAGACCTGCGGCCGGCCATCCCCGTGGTGATGGTGACGAAAAACGAGGCCGAAGACCTCATGGAACAGGCCATCGGCGCCAAGATAGCCGACTACCTGATAAAGCCCGTCAACCCCCTGCAGGTGCTGATGTCGCTCAAGAAAAACATCCACGAGCGCGAAATCCGGCAGGAGAAGACTTCCGAAGCCTACCGTCAGGACTTCATGCGCATAGGCTCCCGTATCAGCGAGGGACTGGAGTTTGAAGAATGGAAGGAACTCTACAAGCGCCTCGTGCGCTGGGAGTTGGAACTCACCGAGGCGGAGAGCAGCGGCGGCCCTATGGCCGACATGTTGCGGATGCAGAAGGAGGAAGCCAACCAGGCCTTTGCCAAATACATAAAGAAGAACTACGAAGAATGGGTGAACGGTGGCGAGCATCCGCTGCTCTCGCCCGAAATCTTCAAGACGCAGATATTCCCCCGCCTGTCGGAAGGCAAGAAAGTATTCCTCCTCGTGTTGGACAACTTCCGCTTCGACCAGTGGCGAATGCTCTCCCAGGAACTCGCCGAGGACTTCGACATGGAAGAAGATCTCTATTGCTCCATCCTTCCTACGGCAACGCAGTACGCCCGCAACGCTATCTTCGCAGGACTCATGCCCCGGCAGATAAAAGAAATGTATCCGCATCTCTGGGTGGACGAGGAAGAAGACGAAAGCAAGAATCAGAACGAAGAAGACCTCATCCGCCTGCAACTGGAGCGTTACCGCCGCAAAGAGACCTTCACCTACCACAAACTCAACGACTCCCACGCCGCCGACCGCCTGCTCTCCTCGTGGAGCAGCCAGATGCACGGCGAGCCCCTCCACATCCTCGTCGTCAACTTCATCGATATTTTGTCGCACGCCCGGACAGAGAGCCAGATGGTTCGCGAACTCGCCGGCGGCGAGGCGGCCTACCGCAGCATAACGCAGTCGTGGTTCCGCCACACGCCGATAAAGGACCTCTTCCGTCAGTTGGCGGGGCAGGACTACGAGATAATCATCACCACCGACCACGGCAGCATCCGCGTGGACCAGCCCTCGAAGGTCGTAGGCGACAGGAACGTCAACACCAACCTGCGCTACAAACTCGGCAAGAACCTGCAGTATGCCGCCAAGGAGGTGTTTGAGTGCCGGCAGCCCGCCCGCTTCCATCTGCCGCAGCCCAATATCAGCACGGCCTATATCTTCGCCACGGGAGAACGTTTCTTCGCCTATCCCAATAACTATAACTACTACGTGCAGTACTACCGCGACACCTTCCAGCACGGTGGCGTGTCAATGGAGGAGATGCTCATCCCCCTCATCACGCTGCGGCCGAAAAAGAGGTAGGGAGAACAAGAAACAGCCTCTCCCCGTCGGAGCTGCCTGCGGCACTCCGCCACCCCTCCCCGGTGAGGGAGGGGGAGAATACGGAGGACTATAGACTGCGCATAAAAAATATGAAACACGAAGCCCTCGTTGATGTCAGCGTGTTGCTGTTGTTCCACGCCCGTGCCGACCATTTCGGACAGGTGTGGCAGGAGGTGAAGCGTGCCCGTCCGGCGCGCCTCTTTCTTTATCAGGACGGACCGCGCGGCGAGCAGGATGAGGCCGGAATACAGGCCTGCCGCGCCCTCGTGGCCGACGACCAGATAGACTGGGAGTGCGAGGTGCACCGCCTCTATCAGGAGAAAAACTACGGCTGCGACCCTTCCGAATACATTTCCCAGCGCTGGGCCTTCTCGCTCACCGACAAATGTATCGTGCTGGAGGACGACGACGTGCCCTCGCAGACTTTCTTCACCTTTTGCAAGGAAATGCTCGACCGCTATGCCGACGACCCTCGCGTAACAATGATTGCCGGCTTCAACACCGACGAGAAATCGCCCGTCGAGGCCGATTACTTCTTTACGCAGGCCTTCAGCATCTGGGGCTGGGCCAGTTGGGCCCGCGTTGTCAACGATTGGGACGGCGAATATGCCTGGCTCGACGACCCCGAACAGGTGCGGCGCATAGAGGAAATCGTCCGGCGCAGAAAATATCGCAGCGAGTTCCTTGAAATGTGCCGCCAGCACAAAGCCTCCGGAAAGGAATACTACGAAACAATCTTCTGGAGTTACCTTCTCCTCCACGACGGCCTCGCAGTGATGCCCCGCGTCAACATGATAAGCAATGTGGGCATGGACTCCGGCACGCATTATTCCGGTTCGCTGGCCACCACGCCCCGCGGTCTGCGCCGCATCTTCACGATGGGCCGCCACGACCTCACGTTCCCCCTGCGCCATCCCGCCGAGGTGGCCGAGGATTTCGGCTACAAGGAGCGCTACTACCGCGTCAACGCTTGGGGCCATCCCTGGGTGAAGGTGGGGCGCTCACTGGAGGAGCTCTTCCTCAACCTTCGCTACGGCAATTTTGCAACAATCGGCCGCGCCATCGCCGCCCGCATCAAGAAGACACTGGGACTGAAAAAACACCGTTGAACGGCGGGAGTGATGACTGACGACTGACAACAGACAACAGACAACGGACGACTAACAATAAATAATGAAGTATTACGAATACACCTTTACCCTAAAGACCGCCCCCGACGCCGCCACGCCCGAAGTGGTGGCCGACGTGCTTTCCGCCCTCCTCGCCGAGATTGGTTTTGAGAGCTTTGTCCACAGCCGCGACCTCTCTATGGAGAAAGTTTCCGACCCTCACAATCCCGAGGCCGCCACTTTCGCCTACACCACCGACGAGGACACCTACAGCGCCTTCATCCAGCGCGACCTCCTCGACGAGGACGCCCTCCAGAGTCTCCTCGCCGACTTCCCCCTGCCCGGTGTGACCGTCGCCTACGAGCAGCACGAGCCCGAGGACAAGGACTGGAACGCCGAATGGGAGCAACACTATTTCCAACCCATCTGCGTGGAGGCCGGCGGCCACTCCTGCGCCATCGCCAGCACGTTCCACAAGGACGTGCCACCCGCAGAGTACGCCATACGCATTGACCCGCGGATGAGTTTCGGCACCGGCCACCATCAAACCACCTCGCAGATGCTCACGCGTCTCCTTGAGATGGACCTCGCCGGCAAGGAAGTGCTCGATATGGGCTGTGGCACC
This sequence comes from Bacteroidaceae bacterium, assembly GCA_024401055.1. Taxonomy (GTDB): domain Bacteria; phylum Bacteroidota; class Bacteroidia; order Bacteroidales; family Bacteroidaceae; genus Alloprevotella. Next base: position 6,656 of record JAKSLT010000011.1, read on the forward strand.
AGCATCCTCGCCATCCTGGCCCGAATGCGTGGCGCCCGCCATTGCTGGGCGGTGGACGTGGACGAATGGTGCGTGGACAACTCCCGCGACAACATCGCTCTCAACCATCTGGACGGCATCGACGTCGTGCTCGGCGACGCCTCCTCGCTTGCCACCCTCCCCGGCCGTCCGCTTTTCGACATTCTCATCGCCAATATCAACCGCAACATTCTCCTGCAGGACATGCCCGCCTACGTCAGCGTCATGGCCCCCGGCGCAGCCCTCCTCATGAGCGGTTTCTACACCGAGGATATCCCCCTTCTCGAGGAAAAAGCCCGCTCCCTCGGCCTTTCCCTCATTGACGTCAAGCAGAAGGACAACTGGGCCTGCCTTGCCTTCCACAAATAGGCGGCCTTCTCGCCAGCAGCCCACTATCAACCGTCAACTATTAACTCTCAACTGAAAAAAGTGCTCTCAATAATCTGTGCTCTCGCCGAAAACCGCGCCATAGGTCGGAACAACGACCTTCTCTATCACCTTCGTGCTGACCTGAAGCGCTTCAAGGCGCTCACCACCGGCCATACCGTCATTATGGGTCGCCGCACGTTTGAGTCGCTGCCCAAGGGCGCGCTCCCCAATCGCCGCAATATCGTGCTGACGCGCCAGAAAGGTTACAGCGCACCCGACATTGAGGTGTTCGGGTCGCTGCAAGAAGCCCTCGCCGCCCTGCCCGCCGACACACATATATATATTATAGGAGGCGCCAGCGTCTATGCCGAGGCTCTTCCCCTGGCCGACCGTCTCTATCTCACCCATCTGCACGCCAGCCCCGCCGATGCCGACGTCTTCTTCCCCGAGATAGACCCGCACGAGTGGCGCTTGCTCGCCGAGGAACACCATCCCGCCGACGAGCAAAACGAAGTACCCTTCACCTTCGCCGATTATGAGCGCGTGAAGGCTTAATTCGTTTTATATGTCGTTGCGCCCGTTCAAACTCCGCCATTTTTTGCTTTTGGCAGCCTTCCTCTTGACGGCTGCCGCCGTGCTCTATGGCTTTCGCCAGTGCTGGGGCCACTCCTCCGAGCAGCCCTATGCCCCCACGAAGGAGGACCTCGCTGCCGTGAAGGAACTTGAGGCCGGCATACTGCGCGATTCCCTCCGTCGCGAGGCGGAGCGCGAGGCACGCTATGACTCTATGCGGGCCGTATGGCGGCAGCAGGACGAGGCGCGATGGGAGAAATACCGCAAGGACCGCCCCCTCTCTGCGCGTGCCAAGGAATACCTCGCCGACCGCCAGCGCTGGGACAGCATACGTGCCGCCCGCCCCGAAAAATATGCCGAGGGCACCGTCCTCGACCTCAACAGCGTCGATTCCCTGTCGCTTCTCAAGGTGCCCCTCGTGGGTCCGGTGCGCGCTGCGCAGATTCTCTCCTACGGCCGTCAGCTCGGCGGCTACGTGTCGGCGCAGCAGATACTGGAAATCGGCAATATGCCGCCCGAGATGGCGCGCTGGTTCAAAGTAAGCGGCACGGCGCATCCCCGACGGCTGAAAATCAACAGCGCCGACTTCACTACCCTCTTTCGCCATCCCTATCTCTCGTTCGAGCAGGTGAAGGAAATCTTCCGCTACCGCCAGCGCTACGGCGCCCTCAAGGACTGGAACGACCTGACGTTGAGCCCCGTCTTCACGCCCGCCGATTTCAAGCGTCTGGCTCCTTATTCCGACTTTCACTAATCCCTATGCGATATAATCTACACCCCGACGTGGAGGCCTTCTCCACCGAAATAGGCGAGGCACTCCCCTATGACGTGCTACAGCCCCACCAGACGCATACGACGAACGTCCGCATCGTCACCTCGCGCGACACTTCCCGCGAAGACCTCCGCGAAGTCGATGCGCTCATCACCCCTCTCGCCGACTTTGCCATAGCCGTGCGCACCGCCGACTGCGTCCCCGTGCTCCTCTACGACCCTGTGCAGCACGTCTGTGCCGCCGTGCATGCCGGTTGGCGCGGCACCGTGGGACGCATATCCCAAAAAACCATCGCCCTCATGGCTCAGGAGTTCGGCAGCCGTGCAGAAGACCTGCTGGCCGTAGTCGGCCCCAGCATCGGCCCCAACAATTTCCAGGTGGGAGAGGAAGTGGTGGAGGCTTTCGCCGCCGCCGGTTTCCCAATGGACCTTATCCACACCTTCCGCGGCCCTCGCCGTGAAGGTTCAATGGCAGAAGGCCATCACATTGACCTCTGGGCCGCCAACCACTGGCTCCTTACCGAGGCCGGACTCCTTCTCCCCAACGTCCAGGTGGCTGGCGTATGCACCTACGCCCATGCCGACCGCTTCTATTCGGCCCGCCACGACGGCAACAACCATTCACGGCGCATAATCAACGTCATAAAACGAAAGATATAAGGATAACACCAAACGACCCCAACAATGATATTACAGACATACTCAACAACGCTCACACCAGAGGGCATCTCTCATGTTGTCAAGCAAGTGGAGAGCGACCTGCAACGGCGTAAGCACAAGGCCAGCGACATTATGTCCGCCTGCGTGACGCTGGAGGACCTGCTTGTCATCCTTTGCCAGTCGGCCGCCGAGGGCGAGGAGGCGAAGGTGATGATAGAGAAAGGCATCCACCGTACTTTGATACGCCTGAGCTGCAAGGGCGAACGCCTGTTGCCGGAGAAGATGATGCAAAGTCCGCAGTTGGACGTGATAGGCCAGGAGTACAGTGCCGAGGCCGAGAATATCATCCGCCAACTGGTGCTGGGCGCCTATGCCGACCGCATCAAGTTCCGCCACAGCAAGGGAGTGAACACCTTCAAGGTCGTTGTCAGCAAAAATCAGAACGCAATGCTCTACGAGACACTGATAGCCATTGTCTCGGCAGTGATACTCGGCGGCCTGATGCGCTTTACCCTTCCTGCGGGAGTATGTCAGGCCATCAGCTACAACCTATTGGAGCCGCTCTATATCCTTTTTCTCAATGCCATAAAGATGATAATGGCGCCCCTGGTGTTCTTCTCGCTGGCCTCTTGCGTGTCGGGCTTTTCCGACCTCAAGACCCTGGGACGCACGGGCTCCAAGGTGATGGGCGGCTACCTGTTTACCACGTGCCTGGCCATAGCCTTTTCATACTTTGTGATGACTTGGTTCAGTTTCTCGCCGATAGACCTCTCGCAGTTCGACCTTAAGCCCGTCGAGGCCGCCTCTATGGGGGCCGTCACCCTGAAGGACACGCTGATGGACATCATCCCCTCGAACTTTGTGGAGGCTTTCGTGAAGAGCAACATGATGCAGATAATATTCCTCTCCATCATGGTGGGTGCCGCGGCAGCCTCGCTTGACAAACGCTCCGAACAGATAACGGAACTCATCTCTACGATGAGCGCTCTCTGCACCACCATCACCGGCTACATCACGCGCTGCATGCCCCTTGCCGTCTTCGGCTCCTTTGGCAGCATGGTGATAAATATCAACGGCGAGACGTTCCAGACAGTGGCCGTGTGGGTGGTGACCGTGTTCATCAGCCTCCTCTTCCTGTTGCTTCTCTATATTTTACTCTTGGCCGTGGTGGGGCGCCTCAATCCTTTCGTGTTTATGCGAAAGTATGCAGGCGTGATGCTGGCCGCTCTCTCCACGAGTTCCAGCAATGCCACCATTCCTTCCGCCCTCGAAGCCTGCGGCAAGCGCCTCGGCATTTCCCCGCAAGTCTATTCCTTCTCCATTCCTCTTGGTGCCACCGTCAATATGAACGGCACCAGTGTGCTTTACATCACTCTCACCTTCTTCCTGGCCGCCATCACGGGCACAGCAATCGACCCCGGCATCATGTTCTCGCTAATCACGACCATAATCCTCGTGGCCATGGCCGCCCCCGGTGTGCCCGGCGGTGCCATAGCTTGCGAGATAATGCTTTTGGCGCTGGTTGGCGCTCCCGTTGAGTCCATAGCCCTCGTGCTGGGCATCATGCCTCTCGTGGAGCCCTTCCTCACTCTCGTCAATGTACTGAGCGACGGCATCGTCACGGCCATCGTGGCCCGCAGGGAAGGGAAGGTGGACATGGAAATGTATAATTCTTAATCTTCGCTCCCCGTCGTATCAATTACTTCTCCACTCCTTCTGCATGAAAATCATCTATTTCCACGGCTTCGGTTCCTCCCACGCCTCCGGCACGGTGGAACTCCTGCGCCTCCATCTCCCCGACGATGAAATCATCGCCCCCGACATTCCCGTTGACCCGCAGGAAGCCCTGCCTTATCTCCTCCAGTACGTGGAACAGGAGGCTCCCGACCTCATCATCGGCACCAGCATGGGCGGAATGTACGCCCAGCAGATGCGCGGCCACCGGCGCATCCTCGTCAATCCGGCTTTCAACATGAGCACGATGAGCCGCGTGCTCCACACCGGCGAGCACCGTTTCTTCTCCGGCCGTTACGACGGACAGAAGACCTTCCGCATCACCCGCGACATCATCCAGCGCCACAATCAGATGGAGCGCCAGCAGTTCAAGGACATTCCCGAGGCTGACAAACCCCTCGTGTGGGGCCTCTTCGGCACCCGCGACGTCGCCCCCAAGAACTACGACACGTTCAAGAAACACTATCTCCCCGACCACGCCATCCGCTTCGAGGGTGAGCACCAGCTCAACGACCGTGTCGTGAAGCAAGTGCTTCTGCCACTTATCAAGACCCTCCCCCAACCCCTCCCTTAAAGGGCGAAGACCCTCCCCCGCCCCCTCCCTAAAGGGCGGGGAGTAGATATGTGCGAGCGATAAACTTTCCTTTAACCTTTAACCATAAACCTTCCTCCATGACCAAAGCTCTTAATATATTACGTCTTCATTCCATTCCCCGCCCTTTAAGGGAGGGGTTAGGGGCGGGTCTGCGGGGGTTAGGGGCGGGTCTTCTTTTTCTCCTCTCGCTTTCGGCCAAGTCTCAGGAAGTGTGTCTGCCAGCCGACTCCGCCCGCGTGGTCGAGATTTTGGAGCAGGCGCCAGCCGATGCCGGTGTGACTTATTTCGCGCGGCAGTTTATAGGTGTCCCCTATGTGGGGCACACGTTGGAGAAGAGTCTCGACGATGAGCCCCTTGTCATTAATCTCCGCGAATTGGACTGCACTACCTATGTGGAGACGGTAGCGGCACTCTGGCAGGCCAACCGCGACAAACGCCACGCCACCTACGGCTCATACAAGCGTTGGCTCGCACGCTATCGCTATTGGAACGGCCAGCGCGACGATTATCTCTCCCGTCATCATTATTTCTCGTGGTGGTGGCACGACAACGTGCGCCAGGGCATCCTTTCCGAGGTGGATCTCTCCGCTTCGGGCGCAGAGCTCACCCCGATGGTGGTGAAGCTTAACTACATGTCGCTTCATCCTGAGCTCTATCAGCAGCTCAACGCCCACCGCGAGTGGCTTCCGCGCCTACAGAAGATGGAACAGGAATACAGTGGTCACGACGGTCTCTTCCTCTCCAAACAAGAGCTCCTGCGCAAGGGCAGCAAGGCCTTCCGCGGCATCATAAAGGATGGCGACGTCATCGCCATCGTCACCACCAAGGGAGGCCTCGACTATTCTCATCTGGGCTTTGCCTCTTGGCAGGGCGACGGGCGCCTGCATCTGCTTAATGCCTCCAGTATTCATCATAAGGTGGTGGATGAGCCTAAAACTCTTTACAAGTACCTCTCTGAACACAAAACCAGTGTGGGAATTCGCGTTTTCAGGTTGAAGTAAATAGGTTTCCTCGCTGTTTTACAGCACTGTGCTTGGCCATTTCCCTTATTTTTCGTAACTTTGCCGCGGAAATATATGAAATATACTTCTATGAAGCATCCTTTTACCCTCATATTGCTGTTTGCCGTCTGCTGTCTGTCGTCGTCGTTCACCCTCGTTATTGACGCAGGTCACGGCGGGCGCGACGCTGGTGCCGTGGGAGCCTACAGCAAGGAAAAAGACATCAACCTCGCCGTGGCGCTGGCTTTCGGCCGTATGGTGAAGGACAGCTGTTCCGACGTGAAGATTATCTATACGCGCAGCACCGACGTCTTCATTCCCTTGCAGGAACGCGCCAACATCGCCAACCGCGCCAAGGCCGACCTCTTCATCAGCATCCACACCAATGCCTCTCCCAAAGGCGGCGTAGCCCGCGGCGTCGAGACCTACACGCTGGGTATGCACCGCGCTGCCGACAATCTCGCGGTGGCCAAACGCGAGAACTCCGTCATCAAGTTCGAGAAAGACTACGAACAGAAATACGAGGGCTTTGACCCCAACTCCGCTGAGTCGTACATCATCTTTGAAATCATGCAGGACACCTACATGAAGCAGTCCGTGGAGCTTGCCAAGTGCATACAGAATCAGTATGTGAGCCACGGGCGTCCCAACCGCGGCGTTCATCAGGCCGGTTTCCTCGTGCTGAGGCAGGTAGGCATGCCCAGCGTGCTCACGGAGCTCGGTTTCATCTCCACGCCCGCCGACGAGGACTTCCTAAACTCCGACGCCGGTCGCAGTACCATGGCCGAGAGCATCTACAAAGGTTTCTGCCGCTACAGAAATCTTACCTCCCCCAAAAACGAACAACAGAAATAATCTCTATAAAACCTTATGAAAGTCTGGACCAAAGAAGTCAAGATAGCCCTCACCGCCATAGTAGCCTTTGTGTGCGTGTTTATTGGCATCAATTTCCTTAAGGGCATCAACGTGTTCGAATCGAGCAACACTTACTACGTGAAGTTCCGCGACTGTGCCGGCTTGCAGGTCACCAATCCAGTCTATGCCAACGGCTTCCCCGTGGGCATAGTGCGCGAAATCAATTATAACTATTCCGACAACGACGGCGTGGTGGCTACCATCGAACTCGACAAGGAGATGCGCATTCCCAAGGGCAGCACCGCCGAACTCGTCGCCGGAATCATGGGCGGCGTAACGATGAACCTCGTCATGGGCCCCAACCCTACACAGTTTATCGAGACGCACGACACCATAACGGGCGGGCCGCAGGCCGGAGCCCTCGACATGGCGGCCAACATGATTCCCGACATCCAGAAACTCCTGCCTAAGCTCGACAGCATTCTGGCCAACCTCAACGCCCTCACCGGCAATCCCGCCCTGAATGCTTCGCTCGACAACTTCCAGGCCATAACCACCGACCTGCGCCAGACCTCATCCGCACTGCCCGGCACCATGCAGCAGATTGACGGCATGGCCACCCATTTCAACAGCGTGAGCGGAAAGGTGGACGCTCTTGACTTCGATGCTACGCTCAAGAGTGTGGACAGCACCCTCAATGCCGCTCATTCCCTCATGGCCCGCCTTGACGGCGTCAGCCAGAACCTCAACGGCATGACGCAGACTCTCAACGGCAAACTCAGCAGCAAGGACAATTCCTTAGGTCTCCTCCTCAACGACACCCGTATGCACTCCGACATCAACCACACCATCCAGAGTGCCGACTCCCTCCTCTCCGACATCAAGGCCCATCCCAAGCGCTACATCAACATCAGCGTCTTCGGCGGCAAGAGCAAGTAGGGGCCTCACCTGATACGAAAGAGGCCGGTACTGCGCGACATCGCGCAGAGCCGGCCTCTTGTCTTTTTAGGACAACAGGCAACTTAAATTGTCAGTTGTCAAATAGTAAAAGAAATAATTTATTACTTTTTATTTTTTACTTTTTACTTAATAACATGCAACACAGACTATTCTTCATCCTTATCCTCTTCCTTTCCGGCCTCCTCTCCGCTTCGGCCCAGGAAGAAGCCCCGCGCGGCCACTGCGCCCTCTGCGGCCAGAAGTTCGGCACGCTCGCTCCCGAGAGTCATCCCCTCCGCGTCAAGGCCCGCGCCGACATGAAGGACTGGAATCCCACGAATGTCATCGACCTCTGCATAGCCTTCAACCACGACGGCCGCGACATCGCCATAGAGGAACAAGGCTCCATACAGAACTACGCCGAGAAGGTGGTGCAGACGATGAACGAAGTGTTCTTCAACTCCGGCCTCGACTGCAAGTACCGCCTCGCGGGCACCGTGGTGATAGACGCCAAACTCACGTCCGTGGCGCAGGGTCCCTCCGTATGCTACAACAGCGCAGAACTGCGCGAGGAGGTGAAGCGCCTGCAGGCCGACATCACCGTACTCTTCGTGCAGTGCAGCGGCCTCGACGGTGTGTCCGGCAACGCCTTCTACTGCGCAGAGCCCGGCTTCGGCTACGCCTGTTGCCAGACGCGCGGCACCTGCCGCACCCTCACGCCGGCCCATGAAGCCGGCCACGTCATTGGTTGCGGTCATTCGCGCGACGTAGATATAGAGGAGAACCACGAATATGCCGTAGGCGCCACGCGCTTTGACGATAAGGGCCAACAGTACAGCACCGTCATGGGCTACAACGGCATACTCATTCCCTATTTCTCCTCCCCCGACACCTATTACAATGGTCTCCAGATGGGCTCTGCCACCGAGGACAACTGCCGCCGCATCAGGGAGCGTCTCCCCGAGGTGGTGCGTCTCGGCGAGCCCCGCTATACCTACGAGCTCGGCCAGTACGAGTGGTTCCCCGACCAGTACGAACAGACCCTCTCCGTCAGCCTCTCCGGCCAGAAGGCCTACCGCATCACGCCGGACTGCGACTGGATTACCGTCAACCCCACGATGGGCTATCTTGAGGAGCCCTTCACCATCCAGGTGAAGTACAACGACACCGGCCGTCCCCGCACGGGCCACGTCACCGTGTCGGACTATGACAAAGGCAACCCCGAATACACCCGCGACGACATCCTCGGCGACGCCGTCGTGACCGTCACCCAACTGGCCGAGGGCACCGTGGCCATCCTGCCCGAGGAGTGGAACGCCCCCGCCGCCGGCGGCACGCAGGACGTGCGCTTCGTCACGGGCACCCACTTCACCGTCAGCGGCGCCCCCGATTGGCTCAAGCTCAGCACCGCCGAAGCCTACGGCAACACCACCGTGAAGGTCACCGCCGCGCCCAACACCGCATCCGCTTCCCGCACCGCCACCCTCACCGTAGCCAGCGGCTACGACGGCTTCACCACGAAGTTCGTCGTGCGTCAGGACGGCCAGGGCGTAGCCCCCTTCAGCGTTGACGCCACGAGCCTCAAGGCCGACGGCAAGGCCCAGACCTTCACCGTCAACCTCACCGCCTCCACCGCCTTCACCGCCAGCGTGAGCGATGCCTCGTGGCTCGCCGTCACCCCCGCCAAGGGCAACGGCAACACCGCCCTCACCATTCGCGTGAGCGAGAACAAGGGCAAGGCCCGCACCGGTACCGTCACCGTCAGCGCTGTAAACGGAAGCGTGAATCCCATTACCGTCACCGTCAGCCAGGAAGCCGGCGGCGGCGACCGCCCCACCTCCGAACTCTATCAACTCGACTTCGGCCAGTGGCAGCCCGACAGCAAGGCCCAGAGCACCACGGTGGGCCTCACCACCACCAGTGCCTACTACGCCAAGACCTCCGCCTCCTGGCTCACCGTAAGTCCCGCCAAGGGCGAGGGCAGCGCCAAACTCACCCTCACCGTGAAGGCCAACACCTCCACGAAGGAGCGCACCGCCACCCTCACCGTCGTCAATGAGAAGGGCACCGACTCAGTGCAGCTCACCGTCACCCAGCAAGGCAAGCCCGACGGCATAGAGTCCCCCGTCACCCTTGACGAAAGCTCACGCCAAGGAAAAATGTACGACATGCAGGGCCGCGCCATCACCCCCGGAGTTCCCTCAAGGGCGGTCGGAGGCGTATTTATCCAGAACGGCCGCAAGGTCATCCGCTAAACATACGCGCATACCTTGTTGATATACTTGCAAGTCCTGCTCGCGAGCATGACTTGCAAGTTTTTTTATTGGTATCAGGGGGAAACGCACGGGCATACCCCGAAGGGGTTTAACAACCCAGACAGGGGCTCATCGGCTTGCCGCTCGCCAATGCGAGAACGCCCCTGGTCGCAAGTGCGACCGCTCGGCCCGTAGGGACGCTTGCCAGAGCAAGAACCGTGCGCGCCCCTGCGGGGCATAACAGCAAGAACCTGTGGATGTTGTGCCCCGCTGGGGCGGATATGGCGCTACTTCAATCAACAGGGGCGCTGCCCCTGCCTGGGTTGCGTACCCCCTTCGGGGCATACGTAAGCCCTCTTGCACAGATATCTTCCAAACCTCCAGCATTTACGAAGGAAGAGGAAGACAACGCTTGTTTTTATCGGATATATTGCTGTCCGGGGAAAAAGAATGTAATCTTTCGTATCGTTTGAGAAAGCAGGTAATTTGAGAGATTACCAATAGTATGGGCTTACCCTTTATGAAAGGGCTGAAAGCCCGAAACATCCTAGCCTAGGGCAGAGTGACCGAAGGGAACGCCGCCCTAGGTTTTTGATTGCAGACGCTGTGTAAGTATCCCTCCCCCTGGGGGGAGGTGACGCGAAGCGGCGGAGGGGGGGATTTGTCCTATAGACCAGTGCAATGGGGCGCTGCCCCGAAACAATTATGCCGCGATGCGGCGAACTTGGTAGTCGCACCTGCGACCCTAGGGCGGCGTTCCCTTCGGTCACTCTGCCCTAGGCTGGACAATTAAGGGCCTTCAGCCCAATGCTAAGCGATTTCAACTTTTGCCGGACAACAATAATTCCCTTCCTATAATATAAACGACGCGCGCGCCTTTTTTTCGGAGGCGCGCGCGTGGTTTGCGGATGGGGGCTGTGCGGCGGGGTAGCGGCGGGATTACTCGGGGCTTTCCTTCAGGGTGTAGGTGCTCCAGGGGAAGGTGTTGCGATACACGTCAAGGCAGCCGCGGGGCACGTAGAAGTCGGTGTCGCCCTTCACGTAAGCGATGAAGTCGGGACAGGTCTCGGGCGTGCGGTCTTTCATCGTCACGGAATGGAGGTTGAGGCAGTACCAGAAGCAGAACTCTCCTATTTCCTCCACTCCTGCGGGGATGACGACGTTGTCCAGTCTGTCACACTCCCAGAATACTCCGCGCTTGATGGTGCGCAGGCTCTGGGGAAGGATGATTTTTTCCAGATGGCGGTCGCCGCAGAAGGCGTCCTTGCCGATGACTTCGAGGCCTTCGGGGAGTTCTACGCGCCGGAAGTAGCGGCCTTCGTCGCGGAAGCAGCTCTCGGGTATCTCGCGGATGTTGCGCGAGAAGCGTATGTCTTGCAGGGAGTCGCACATCTTGTAGGAGGCCACGCCCAGTTCGCGCAGGCTGTCGCCCATGTTGACGGTAGTGAGCTGCCGGCACTGGTAGAAGGCGGAGTCGCCGATGCTGCGGAGGCCGTTGCAGAGCATGCAGCTCAGAAGGTTGCGGCAACCGTAGAAGGCCTTGTCGGCGATGCGCACGACGTCGTAGGCCCGGCCGCGATAGTGCACGGTGTCGGGGATGACGAGGTTGCCGGAGTAGAGGGAGTCCTCGGGGGCGATGATTTCCACTGTGGCGTCGTAGAACGACATGACGTGGCAGCGGAAGATGCGGGAGGAGAAGGTGCGCTCCTGCGTGTGGTCGTAGTAGTATTCCACGATCTGCCGTTTCCAGTGCAGGCCGGCTGCTATTCCTGCGGCTATGACGAGGGCGAGAATCGCGCCGGCAGCCATGCGGCGGTGCCGCCTTTTGTTGCGGCCGTGGGTGCGGAGGGCTTCCAGGAGGTCGGCGGCCGTCTCGTAGCGCAGGGCGGGCTCTTTCTCCGTGCATTTCTCCACGATGCGCCGGAGCCACTTGGGTAGCGCGGCGCGGGTCTCCCCGGCGATGTGGGCGATGATGCGGCCGGCGGCGTAGATGTCGGAGTGCGCGCTGATGTGGTCGGTGAGGCCGGCGTCCTGCTCGGGGGCGGAGAAGTTGTGGTTAGTGCCCATCGATTGCAGCCAGGCGTCGGCGCTGCAGAAGCCGAGGTCGATGATGACGATGTTCTGCGTGCGCTGCGTCAGCATGATGTTGGAGGGCTTGAGGTCGAGGTGCAGCACGTTGTGGGCGTGGAGATACACGAGGGCTTCGGCGAGCTGCGTCAGGATTCTCTCCAGATTGCGGGCGTGGCGCAGGTAGGCGGGGTCGTCCTTCAGCAACTGTTCCAGCGTCTTGCCTTCGATGAAGTCCATCGTCATCATCATGCCGGAGGCCGTCTCCTTGAGGCTGCGGTAGTGGGGCAGGTAGGGGGAGTCGAGCGTGGAGCCTATGTCGAATTCCTTGCGGAAGATGAGGCGGCAGTGCTCTTTCTCCTGCAACTCGGGGCGGAGCTGCTTGATGAAGAGGTGGCGCCCGCCGTATTCATGGTTGATGCTGTGCCATGCCAGACATGTGCTGCCGTCGCACTCTTTCAGGCGCGAGGCCTTGGTGCCTGCCATCACGTCCTCGGAGGGCAGGAAGATGAAGTCGGAGGATGAAGCCATGGGGGAGGGGATTGTCAAGGAGGAGAGGTCTCGAAACTCCGGCGTGTCGGGATGTCGGGGTTTCGAGGTCTCGGTTTTCTATGCTTTTATGAAATTCACGCCGCCCTGCTCGCCGCAGCAATAGTCGCCGCAGACGACGCCGCCGCGCGTCAGGTTGGTGCAGTATAGCGGGTGGCGCTTCACTATCTGGTGGCAGAGGAAGGTGTCGCCGGGGTTCAGCTTGCTGCCCTCCGACGCCACGACGCAGAACTCGTCGTGGCCCTTGTAGGCAATTTCCACCCGTCTGTTGGGAGCCCATGTCAGGACCACGTGTGTTCCCAGGCGCAGCGTGGCAACGTCGAGGATGTCGTCTTCGCGGATAAAGCTGGAACTGGCCTTCCCTCCGTCTTTCTCTTCCTGATAGATGTTTTGGAAGTCCTTCCAGTCCTTAGCTCCCACCAGGCGGCTCAGCAGGTTGAGCGTGTGCGTGGTGGTCCTGCGCGACGGCTTCAGTTCCTGATAGCCCCAGAAGCGGCGCAGCGTGGTGGCGCAGATAGTCTTGCCCGTGCGTTCGTACACCATTGTTGACAGCGTGTCGAAATCGCCGCGAATCAGCAGGTGCATGTTGAAGAAAGTCTCAATTTTCTCGCGCAGTAATTGCTCAAAATCTTTTTCCATGCTGCAAAGTTACGATAAAGTTCTGAAACACTGCCCTGTTTTTGAGGGAACTTTCAACTTTTTTTAATAAAATAGGGGTCAAAACCAACAAGGAACACGAAGGAACAGGTTTTTTATTTATTTATATGTAATTTTGCGCCGCAAACATATAAAGCGGTTCGTCAAGACGGTGTTTTGCATGTTTTCTGCCGTATATGTCTCTCATGGCGTTCGGCAGACAAGATGAAGAAAAGTCCCCACACTTTCTTGCATCCGTTAACCTAAAAGAGAAGGCCGAGCCAGGGGATTGCGAGGCGAAAAAATCATTATGCCTGTAAAGAAGAAATACACAGATGATGGTTTCTATTGTGAAATAGAGGACGTCCTGTCCCCAATAGAATCATGTTATGGAAAAGGCCCATTTGATTTGAGAGCGTTCATCGTGCTTTGTGGATTGCCTAATTCCGGAAAAACAAGTACTCTTCGTGATTTAATTGAAAGATTGAGTGGGAAGAAATTGAAAAAGTCACCCAAAGATGTTCGTTGTCATTTTGATTATAAAAAGAATCATATTTGTGTTACAACACCGGGAGATACCCGTATGATTATTGAGCAGAATTGTGCGACTTTTACAGAAATCGGAAATAGAGGAGCTTTGGACATTTGTATTACTTCTTCTCGCACAGAAGGAGGAGGTGTAGAAATGTTGAACTATTATATTGGGAAAATGCGAAATCACATCTCTATTATTCTGTGGATAAACATACGAGACTTGGATGTTGCGAGTATGAAAAAATTAAATATTACCACAAATGGGGAGACGTGTGACAGAAAGCTATTAAACGCCAATGGCCAAAGAGAAGATGTTGATAGAATTGCAGAGAAAACTGTTAGTACGTTGGAAGAGATTATCAGCAAAATTTGTGAGCTTCCCAGAATAATGCATAAACGTAACAGCAAGGCTAAATGGATGAATAATAATATTGATAACTTTAATAATTGACATTATGAAAAAACTATTAACCCTTTTCGCCTTGATGCTCGTTTGCATCGGGCAAGTGTTCGCCTATGATTTTGAGGTGAACGGTATTTATTACAACAAGTCGGGAAGCAATGCTACTGTTACTTCTCCTAACATATATGGAATCATTATTCGCTATAGTAATACCGAAATTAAAATACCAGCTACTGTTACATATAATAATGTAACTTATAATGTGACAAGCATAGGAGACGGAGCCTTCGAGCATAGTCCTAGTCTGACCAAAGTCACCATCCCTGGTAGCGTAACGAGCATAGGAAATTCTGCCTTCTATGGTTGCGAGTATCTGGAGTACGTTGACATCCGTGAAGGGTCCTTGATAAGCATAGGAAATTCTGCCTTCTTTTATTGCGATGCGCTACGCTCCATATCAATACCTAAAAGCGTGAAGAGCATAGGAAGCAATGCCTTCCAAAATTGTAGCTTCCTGGCCTCGGTCTCCATCCCTAACAGCGTGACGAGTATGGGAATCTATGCCTTCGCGAATTCAGGTCTGAAATCTGTCGACGTCGCTTGTAATACCATAGGAGAGTCTGCCTTCGAGGGTTGTGGTTCATTGACCGAAGTTTACCTCTACAGAAATGTAAAGAAAATTGGTAACGCAGCCTTTAGATATTGCACGAACCTGACTGATGTCTACAACGGTGCCTTAGTTCCGCAGACTATTTCCTTCAATTCTTTCGATGGTATAAAATATGGTGCCAAGCTCCATGTCGCACAAGATTACGCGAATGCTTATAGAGGGGCAGATTATTGGAAAGACTTCTTCACCATTGTAGATGATATCCCCGTAACGGAGGTTGCGGCTATAACTCTGGATAATACTGTGTATACCTGTGAGATTGGGGGCAATACACGGGTCTCTGTGAGTTCCTTTCTTCCGATGGATGCCACTACTCAGGAAGTGAAATGGTTTGTAGACGACCCCAGCGTGGCTGAAATTTATTTACAAAGCTCTACACACTGCGTGATTAGAGGTTTGCAGGAGGGGGAGACCACCATCACGGCTATGGCTGTTGACCGTGGTCATGTGATGACAGAAGCTCTCGTGAAGGTAGGCAAGGCTGATATTAAACTTAATCAATCCTCATGCACTCTCAATGTGGGACAGACATTGCAACTCACAACAACAAAATTCCCTTTAGATATGCAAGAGGAATGGAATAGCTCCAAACCATATGTAGCCACGGTAAACAGCAACGGCCTTGTTACAGCAAAAGCGATCGGTACTGCAACTATTACGGTGGCTAATGCGAGCAACCCTTCAGTTAAAGCCTCCTGCACAATTACTGTAAAAGAAAGTGGTATCATCATTTCCCAGACTTCTGCAACTCTCTCTATAAATCAAACATTGCAACTTGCAGCAACAAAGGATCCTTCAGACATGAAAGTGGAATGGAGCAGCAGCAATGCATCTGTGGCCACGGTAAACAGCAACGGCCTTGTTACGGCAAAAGCTATTGGTATCACAACTATTACAGTGGCCAGCACAGACAACCCTTCCGTAAGAGCCACCTGCACAATTACTGTGGAAAAGGGTAGTATCGCCATTACTCAGACTTCTGCAACCCTCTCTATAGATCAGACATTGCAGCTCTATACTACAACAAATCCTCGCAATATGGACATAGTTTGGAGTAGCAGCAATACATCAGTGGCTACAGTAAGTAGAGACGGCCTTGTCACCGCAAAGGCTTCCGGCACTGCAACTATTACAGCGGCAAATGCAGTAGATACCTCGGTTAAGGCTACGTGTGCCATTACAGTGAAAGCTCCTATTAAAAGCACAGTTGTTCTCGTTAATCCATGTGATGGCAAAGAGTATAATGACGGAGAGACTATGATTATTACTCCTGATGTTGATTTAGAATGGGGTGACGTGAGTTTTGCGAGCCCTTCTATAAGAAATAAGGGCAATGCCAATACTAAGGTGACAATAAAGTTTTCCCCAACGTTCAGTTTCGGATTCTTTGAGAGCGATTTCGGCACTTGCCAAGCGTATCAATCAGGCTCTACCTACGAGAAAGAGTTTGGTACGGTCAAGGCCGGAGGAACCATAAATCTCCTAGCCTCTTGGAGTTGCTGGAGTGACGACGCCATGGATTATGTGCCTGGAGAATGCGTCTGCAAAATGGACATATATGAGAACGGCGAAAAAGGGAAAACTTATATAGTAAAGTATATATATTCAGGAAATCAGGAAAAGAGCATTACTATTAATAAAAGCAGTGCCACTCTCTATATGGGGCAAACCCTGCAACTTTCTGCAACGAAGACCCCGTCTGATATGAAAGTAACTTGGAGTAGTAGTAACAAGGCTGTGGCTACGGTAAGTAGTACCGGACTTGTAACTGCAAAAAAGGAAGGAACAGCCACGATTACAGTTGCAAATTCAGCAGATTCCTCAGTGAAGGCCACCTGTATGGTGCACGTTGTGAGTGATGTCGAAAAAGCAATTTATTACATTCGCCTCAACGAGTCTCAGTACTATTTCAATACCGCCGAGGTAGAAGACCACTCTACTACGACCTACTCTCTCTCTGCACAGAAGGAAGCATTCGAAGTGATGCCCCAGAATGACGGTTTCGTCATCAAGAGCATTGATACAGGTAAATATGTAGGTCATGGTCACCTCAATTCATGGTGTTTCTCCAATGCTGCCGATGTATGGTACATTGATAATTTCAGCGGTCCCACCACCATTCTTAAGGACGGTAGTCAGGGCTTCGGCGTTGACGAGCAGTTTGATGGCGCTGGAGTCTTTACCGACAAGACGAGGCAGTATTGGATGTTTGAACCTGTCAAAAATGTGGGAATCAATATCCTTCGTCCTGAAAATCAGTCTGCAGCCCGTTTTGACATTCAAGGTCGTCGCGTAGATGGCAACACTCGCGGAATTCTCATCCAGAAAGGAATCAAGATATTGCGATAAGGTTAAAGTATGGCAACTCTATTCGGATTCACCTGTTATCAAACAGAAGATGTGTAAAAGTAAAAATAGCAAAATTATGAAAAAGATTTGGGATAAATGTCTAGAAGAAATTTCAGGAATTTCATTTAGATACAAATATATAAAATCCATAATATGAAAAAACTATTAACCCTTTTCGCCTTGATGCTCGTTTGCATCGGACAGACATTCGCCTACGATTTTGAGGTGAATGGCATTTATTACAACAAGTCGGGCAGCAATGCCTCTGTGACTTTTGCCACTTTGGATTTCAAATCCTATTCTGGAATTGTTGTTATTCCTGCTACTGTTATATATAATGACGTAACCTATAATGTGACGAGCATAGGAGAGATTGCCTTCTATAATTGCAAGAGCCTGTCCTATGTGCTCATCCCTAATAGTGTGAAGAACATAGAAAGCGGTGCCTTCTCTGGTTGCACAGGCCTGACCTCCGTTACCATCCCTAACAGCGTGCAGAGCATAGAAAGGGGCGCCTTTCAGGGGTGCAGCGGTCTGACCTCTGTATCCATCGGAAGCAGCGTGACAAGTATAAGAGACGATGCCTTTGAAGGTTGCACAGGTGTAAAAGAACTGGTTTATGCCGATGGTTGCAAAACAACCATGTGCACACATTTGACAAGTATTACCTCCGTCACCATCCCTAACAGCGTGACGAGCATAGGAAATGGTGCCTTCTCTGGTTGTAGCGGCCTGACCTCCGTTACCATCCCCAGCAGCGTGACGAGCATAGGAAGTTCTGCCTTCCAAAGTTGTAGCGGTCTGACCTCCGTTACCATCCCTAACAGCGTGACAAGTATAGGAGACGAAGCCTTCTATGGATGTACAGGCCTGAAATCTGTCGACATCGGCAACGGCGTAGAGAGTATAGGAACATGGGCCTTCATGGGTTGCAGCGGCCTGACCTCTATTACTATCGGAAACAGCGTAAAAACCATAGGTAACCATACATTCTCTGGATGCACAAACCTGACCTCCGTCACCATCCCTGGCAGCGTGACGAGTATAGAAAGCGGTGCTTTCAATGGTTGCGACAATGTTAAGGAACTTATTTATGCAGATGGCTGCACAACGACATTGCAAACATACCTGCAAAGTATAACCTCCGTCATCATTCCTAACAGCGTGACGAGCATAGGAAATGGTGCCTTCTCTGGTTGCAGCGGCCTGACCTCCGTTACCATCCCTAATAGTGTGAAGAACATAGAAAGCGGTGCCTTCTCTGGTTGCACAGGCCTGACCTCCGTTACCATCCCCAGCAGTGTGACGAGCATAGGAAGTAGAGCCTTCTATGGTTGCAGCGGCCTAACCTCTATTATCATCCCTAGTAGCGTGACGGGCATAGAAAACTATGCCTTCTATAATTGCAGCAGCCTTACCTCCATCACTATTCCTAATAGTGTGCCGAGCATAGGAGGCGATACCTTCAATGGTTGCAGCAGTCTGACTTCCGTTACCATCGGGAACGGCGTGACAAGCATAGGATATCACGCTTTTGAAGGTTGCACAGGCGTAAAAGAATTAATTTATGCAGATGGCTGTAAAACAGCCTTGGGAACAGGATTAACAAGTATGAAATCCATTACAATCCCTAACAGCGTGACGAGCATAGGAAATGGTGCCTTCTCTGGTTGTAGCGGCCTGACCTCCATTACCATCCCTGGCAGCGTAGAGAGCATAGGAGCCCAAGCCTTTTCTGACTGCACAGGACTTACCTCCATTGCCATCCCTAGCAGCGTAGAGAGCATGGGAGACCAAGCCTTTTCTAATTGCACAGGCCTTTCCTCCGTTACTATTCCTAACAGTGTGACGCGCATAGGAAACGCCGTATTCGAAGGATGCACAGGCCTGGCCTCCGTCACCGTGGAAAGTGGTAACACGCATTACGACAGTCGCGATAAATGCAATGCCATTATAGAGACTGCAAGCAACACGCTTATCACGGGATGCATGAATACTACCATCCCTAACAGTGTGACGAGCATAGGAAATTATGCCTTCTATGGTTGCAGTGGGCTGACCTCCATTACCATCCCCAACAGCGTGACGAGCATAGGGGAACAGGCCTTCTATAAATGCGCTGGCCTTACCTCCGTCACCAACTATGCTACAATACCGCAGAGCATTAACCGATTTACTTTCAGTGTTACTTATGGCGCCACGCTCCATGTTCTAAAAGGATGCGCAAGCAAATATGGTGATACAGGATCATCTTGGGAAGAAAACTATTGGAGGGGGTTCTCTATTGTAGAAGATGCGCCCCCAATTAAGGCGACTGCCATCACTCTGGATAAGACTGTGTATTCCTGTGAGGTTGGGAGCGTGATACAGGCCTATGTGAGTTCCTATATTCCGGCGGATGCTACCACCAGACAAGTGACATGGTCTGTTGCCGACCCCAGCATAGCTTTTGTCGACGCTAAAACGGGCCAGATACTTGGCCTACAGGATGGTGTGACAACCATCATTGCCACCGTCGCTGACGGCAGCGGCGTGACGGCAACTGCCATCTTAAAGGTGGGCGAAGGAGATGTTACGATATATACTATTACGGCCACACCCGCCAACGCCTCTATGGGCACGGTGACGGGTAGCGGCACATACTTAGATGGGGCCGAGGTAACCCTCACCGCTACGCCCAACACTGGCTATGAGTTTAAGCAGTGGAGCGACGGTACTACGGAGAACCCCTATACCTTCACGGCTACGGGCAACGTCAATCTGACGGCCAGCTTCCAAAACGTTCCATACACCATTACCGCAACATCCTCTGACGAGGCCAAAGGTTCCGTTTCTGGCAGTGGCACGTATGTGTATGGTTCCACCGTCACCCTGACGGCCACGCCCGAAGAAGGCTATGAGTTTAAGAGCTGGAGCGACGGCAGTGCGGAGAATCCTTATACCTTTACAGCCACCGCTGACGTTACTTTGACGGCCACGTTTATGGTTCCTGCCAATATCTCTACGAAATACTACACCGCTCCGCAACTCCGCGCAGAGGCAGATAATGGCACGGCATTTATCGGAATACTGGGCGTGACGACGAGTGGCGACAAGTATATCAACGGTGCCTATGCTACCCGCACGGCTTCTACAGAAAGAACTTTAGCTACTGTGACGGCACCGCAAAGCAATGAAATCCTGGAGGTCATTCCCACAGAGGGCGGCTACTACCTACGTCGCCACGATGCCACGGGCGATGCAGGCTATCTGGCTTGCGAAGCTTCTGGAGACTTTACGGTCGGCAATCAGGCTTCTGCCACAGTATGGGCAATTCTCGGTCCGGATGAAGAGGGATATGGCACGATTGCTAATTATGAAGCTCTTTATGCAGATATCGCGGCCGAACCCAATGAACACATGATTCGCTTTATTGCTCACAATCAGTATTTGAACGGGCAAGGTGGAATACACGGAAGTCCCAATCCGAATGCCAAGGGCGGTCTGCGTCCTGGTACAGGTGCTTGGAGCTTCAACTATGCCTACAATGCTAACTATTCCGAACTCGCCTTCGCAGATGGCACGGACTATACGGCCACTGATGCACAAACCGTAGGCCAGCTCACCTACACCCGCAACTTCAAGAACACGAACTGGCAGGCCCTCTACATACCCTTCTCGCTGGACTATGAGGAGTGGTGCGACGACTTCGACATTGCGGAGATTTCTACTTATGTGCAGTATGATGACAATGCCGACGGCGACGACGACCGAATGAACCTCGTGGTGGAGAAACTTGATGAGGGCAGTACGCTGGCCAACCATCCTTACCTCATCCGCGCCAAGAGCACCGGTACGAAGACGCTCACGCTCACGAACAAGGTGATGGAGGCTGCTGAGACAAACAGCATAACATGCTCTTCCGCCTTCGGTAGCTACGAGCTGACCATCACGGGTACCTACACCGAGAAGACGGATATGTTTGCCAAGGGCTACTACGCCCTGAGTGGCGGCCGCCTGATGCAAGCCAACAGCGCGAGCGTGGTGCTCGGTGCCCAGCGCTGGTACATGGAAGTGACTTCCCGCACGGGCGGCGCATCCTCTGTCAAAGCCCAGACCATCAAGATTGTGGTGGACGGCGAAGATGAGACCGAGGGAATTGAAGCCCCCTTCACCTCCCCCGTTGGGGGAGAACTTTTGCCTCCCCATCCCTCCACCTCCCCCAAGGGAGAGAGCCCTGTAGCTTACGACCTCATGGGACGTGCCGTAAGAACGGCCGCCAATGTGCGCGGTATCAACATCAGTAATGGTAAGAAGATTATTAATTAGTAAATTTGGAAATTAGCAAATTCGGAAATGCCCTGCGGACAGACAATAGAATTTGCTAATTCTCACATTTGCTTATTTGCTAATTTGTTAATTATGAAGAAGTATATCACCCCCGAGGCCGAACGTGCCTCAATGACATCCGAGCGAGCCTTCCTCGGCGGCGCCAGCGAGATACCGTTTGGCGGCGAGACGGGAGAATTCGACACCCGCGCTCAGAATTTGTGGGAAGAAGACCCACCCCTAACCCCTCTCAGGGAGGGGAATGGAATGGGAGAGTAATAGACAGCACCCCGTCAAGGAATGAAGCCTTGGCGGGGTGCGGCGTCTTTATGGGGGAGGGTGTAGGAGGTGACGGAGTGACGCAGAACATGTACTCCGCGCGTACGCGCGTATAATAATTAATAAGGAGTGCCCCCTAAAGGAGGTTTCTGTTAAGGATAAAGTTGGTTTTTTACTTTTCGTTCTTCACTTTCCGCTTACAGATGTGGACGATGAGGGTGGCGAGGATGACGCCAGCGGCGTTGAAGAGGAAGTCGAGCCAGTCGCCGCTGCGGCAGGTGGTGGCGTAGGCTTGGAGGAGTTCTATGCTACCGCTGGCGAGGACGGGAAGGACGAGGGTAAGCCACAGGGGGCGGCGGGGCTGCCAGCGTTCAGGGGCACGGAAGTATTCAAACCAGATGATAAGGCTGGCTACGAGCCAGAGACCGAGGTGGACGAACTTGTCGATATTCACCACATGGCTCAGGGGTGTCTCAGGCACGGGCATGAGACACACAATGAAGATGAAAATGAACCAGAGAATGGTAAGGGGGTAGTGGCGCATGGGAATAAAGCCCCTATCCGTCACGGCCACTTCGTGCCGTGACACCTTCCCCCCATAGGGGAAGGAAGATACCTCTATAGGTAGGGAGGTCTTTTGGTGGAGGGCTGGGGCGGGTCTTTATCTTATTACGGTGACGATGCCGGAGTCGGTGAGTTTGACAATGTGGGAGGGTGCGGCGGGAGTGCGCTCACCGCGGCGGGAACGGCAGACGTAGTCAACGGCATCCTTGATGGCGGGGGCAATGTCGCGGAAGGTCTTGGGCGCGGGCTGGCCGCTGATGTTGGCGCTGGTGCTGACCACTGCGCCGCCCAAGTGCTGGCAGAGGAGCATGGAGAAAAGTTCGCGGGTGAGACGGAGGCCTACGCTGCCGTCGTCGGCAAGGAGATTGGGGGCCAGGCCGCGGCCGTGGTCGTAGATGACGGTGAGGGGCGAGTCGGCGCAGTCGATGAGTTGCCAGGCGATGTCGGGGACGTGCTCCACGTGTTGCTCAAGGCGCGCCTCGTTATCGACGAGGCAGATAAGCGCCTTGGAGTCCACACGCTGCTTGATGTCGTAAATGCGGCGCACGGCCTCAGGGTTGCGGGCATCGCAGCCGAGGCCCCAGATGGTGTCGGTGGGGTAGAGAATGACGCCGCCTTGTTTCATTATGCGCACGGCCTCTCGGACGTCGTCGAGATAGCCGGCAGGAATTTGTAGTTTCATTTTGTATTAAGGAAGTATCGGTAGTAGTTTACACAGGTGAGGGGGAAGGCGAGGGCAAATAGGATGGCGCGCAGTCCTCGTATGTCGGTGGTGGGGAGGATGTCGTGGCGGTGGCGCAGACAGAAGCGGGTGAGGCGGAGGTAGTTGAGAAGGCCGCGGCCTTGCTGGAGGCACACCATCTTCTCTACCTCGGCGGGAACGGGGAGAGTCTGGGCCTTGGGGGAGGCGAGGAAGAGTTCCCACTCGTGGAAGCGGCGGCGCACCTGCGGACGGAGTTTGCCGTAGGAGGAGAGGGCGAGGCGGAGCATCTGGAGTTTGCTCTGCGGGGCAAGATAGGTGGAGGCCTGCGGGTGGCGGCGCTGGTGGACGAGGACTTCGGGCACGACGACGAGACTGCCGAGGAGGGCCGCGGCGAGTTGGAGCTGGAGGTCGTACATGAAGAAAAGACCGCGGGGCACGTAGGAGAGAAGGCTGCGATGGAGAAGCATCGTGTGGCCCGGTATCATGCCGACGTACATCATGCGGAGGGGAGAGAGATTGGCGGGACGGCTGTCTGCATTGACGGGGCGGCCGTCATCGCTGAAGGGCCGGGAGAGACATGCGCAGAGAAGGGGGAGCGCAGCCTCGGGATGGGCCGCTTGTGCGGTCTGGAGGGCGGCCATTTGCTTCTCAAGCTTGGTGGGCTCCCACAGGTCGTCCTGATCGCAAATGGCGATGTAGTCGCCCTGGGCGGCTTGGAGCGCAGCGAAGAAGTTGGGGTTGATGCCGTGGGGGGCAGCGTGGGAAACGATGCGGATGAAGGGATGGCGCGCGGCATATTCCCGGGCTATGGCGAGGGTGTCGTCGGTAGAGCCGTCGTCGTGGATGAGAATCTCGGAGGGCAGGAGCGTCTGCGCCAGCAACGAGTCAAGTTGCGGGCGGAGATAGGCGGCACCATTGTAGGTGCAGAGGACGACAGATAGGTGCACGGGGATATAGTGGAGCTATAAGGTGATGAAGCCGGGATATTAACGGCGAGTGATTTTTCGTGAGAGGAAGGTGACGAGCCAAGCCGTGAGGAGGGTGACGGCGATATAGGCAAAGAGAGCCGTATAGACGTGGCCGGCCCGGGCAGGGCCTATGGTGTATTCGCGAACGATGGGGTGGATGGCGAAGACCCACGCACTGATAGTGCCGAGCCAGTGGAGAGGCAGACGGCGGCCCTGAAGCATCACGCCCACGGCGAAAGGACTGGCCACCGACCATACCCACGGGTTATAACTTCCGGCCACCACTACGGCGAGGGAGGCGACGGCGGTGAGAGGGTGGAAAAGCCAGTCGGCACCATAGCGCGCCGTCCAGAGACCGAGGGCGAAGGGCAGGACGGAACAGGGGAAGTTGTAGTGGAGATAGGTCATGATGCAACTGCTGTTGTGGAGTTGGCCGAGGCTCTGCCACGTGGCCCAGAACTGAAGTGCCAGGCAAGCGGCGACGGTGGCGAGGAGTACGGCCTTGCCGCGGCGGTAGAGGACGAGGCGATAAAGAATGTAGAATTGCATCATCAGCGAGAACCACCACCAAGGGCCGAGGATGAGCGGGCGGTGGGGGTTGAGGTTCACGGTGAAGGTGAGAAGTTGGACGACAGCGTCGCTATGCCACTTCCAACCGCCGGCGTAGAAACTCTTGAGGGCCCACAGGGCGATGAGAGCCGGAATCATCAGTTTCCAGAGTTTTAGGGCGTGGTGGAAGAGGAAGGAGAGCGCCTCAAGTCCCCCTCTTATCCACCGCCCAAGGGGGGAAGCCCCCGAGCGAAGTGGATCCTGCGCAGAGCTCTCCCCTTGGGGGAGTTGGAGGGGGGCCTCATATTTCTTCACCAGGCCATAGCCGGAGAGGAAAAGGAAGAGCGCCACGCCGTAGTGGCCGTAATGGCTGAAGAAGTTGAGGATGATGTGCGGGCCGCCGTCTTGCATGTACTGGACATAACGGTTTATGCGAGAGAGGGCCCAGGTGTATTCATTCTCATCAATGCAACGGGGCAGCCAGTGGCAGAAATTGTGCACGATAATAAGGCCGATGGCAAGGCCGCGCAGGACTGTGGTCTCGCGGCGGGAGAGCATTATAGAAGAGTGGGAGGACATAAAGGTGTCAGCGTTTCATTATCTTATCATAGAAGCCCAACTTGCCTTTGAGCGGTCGGGGGCGGGCTGCATTGAAGGAGGGCGAGAGGAGGTCGCGCTCCGCATCGTACTGCGGGCAGTGAAGGCCGGCGAGGCCGAAGAGGAGGTGGGGCAGGTCGTCAATCATAAAGGGCAGGTCCTTGGCTTGGAGAATACGCTGCCACACCTCGGGATGTCGGGAGCGGAAGGTTTCGGAACCCCAAATCTCAAAAGGAATTTCAAACTCGCCGCGCAGCACTTCGGGGGTAAGGTCGGCGCGGTGGTTGCGGCCGAACATGCCGATATTTCCGTCGAAGACTTCGTCGCCGTGGTCGGCGAAATAGATAATGACGGCGTCGTGCTCCTTAAAGTGATTGCAGAGCCGGGCGATAATCTCGTCGTTGTAACGCGTGGCGTTGTCGTAGTCGGCAATGATTTGGCGGTCGGCTTCAGTGAGGTCGGGACGTTCGTAGTCGCCGGCGCGGAAATAGATTTTGTTTTCGGGGAATCGCTCGGAATAAACGAGATGCTGGCCGATGAGATGGAAGAGTACGAGTTGCGGCAAGGTCTTGCCGTCGGCCTGTAGATTGCAGAGATAGGCAGGTGCGTCGAGCTCGCGGAGCAGGCCGTTGTCGTATTTGTAGCGCTTGCTACTGCGGTAGGTGAAACAGAGCGTGTCGAGGCGCGTGTCGTTGAGGAAGAAAGAGCCGTTGAAGTCGGCCTTATTCTGGCGGTTGGACTTCTGGAACTGGTTAGTCATGAAGGGCACCTGGTAGCCGGCCTTGCGGAAAATGGCGGGGAAAAGCACGCCATCGGTCCACGTGCCGTCTTGATCGGCGGAGTGGGTGGAGAGCATTTCCTTGAAGACGCTGCTCGTGAGGTTCCAAGGCGTGACGACGTCGGTGAAGGCCACCATCTCGCCGTCGGCTATCATTCTCTTCTGCGAGGGTGTCGTCTCCTTGTCGTAGCCATACACTTGTGCGTGGTACTTGTTGTAACTCTCGCCGATGACGAGGATTATTTCGGGACAGCGGAAGTCGCAGGAGTCCACCTGAAGGGTTTGCATGTTGTCCACGAGGCGGTCGAGTTCTTTCTGCGCCAGATTATAGAATTTGGCTGCGCTGACGAGGCGGAGCGGTCCGGAGTAAAACACTGCGCTGGACGTCTTTTCTGCTTCGCCGGTGTCGCTGGCGAAGAGGAAACGGCCCAGTTCGGTGCGTTCTTTCACCCAGACGGGAGCCTGCCAAAGGAGAAAACCGGCCACGAGGAGACCGGCCCCTGCGGCGAGCAAGGAAGTCCTGCGCGACTTCAGCTGTGGCCATTGCAGCGGGTGGCGGCGCAGCCACAGACTGGCTCCAAAGGTGAGCAGATGGATGGCCAGCAGCAGGAGCCACGGCCACACTGACGGCCAGAGTAAAGAACTCTTGAACGTGGATGAGAAGAACTCGCCGGCCTCCTGACTGTTGGTCTCCAGACAGAGGGTGAGGGCCGTCGGGGCGTAGATAATATAGAAACGTTTATAGAGAAAACTCTCCACGGCTCCCAGTAGATACATGCCGCCGTGCCAGAAACCTTTCACCCCCAGTCTCCAACGCAGAGGCAGGAAGGAAAAGAGTGCGGCCACGATGTAGAGGTCGGCGGCGAGCAGCCAGAAATAAGGCCAGAAGTCGGGCCGTGGATAACCCGTCACGTGGCTGTTGAGGCAGAAACCTGCCATCCCAAACACAATCAGCGCCCAGCCAGTGCGCAGCGGGGCGATGAGGAGACGCAGAATGTGGAGGATGATTTTCACGGGGGCGGTTTTGGGGAGTGTAGAATAAGAAAACAAAATTTTAGAACTTCATTTTTCGGCCGTTCTTGATGAAGAGGTCGTGAGAATTGAGGGGGGCGTGCACGGCTGAGGGGGATGGGCGGCCCTGAAGGTCGAAAAGAATATCTTGCTTGCCCTTAAGATTGGAGGCTGGGCTGAGTAGGCCGTTCTTGTTCGGCTCTGTCATGTTGTTGATGCCTTCTTCATCGGAGATATCTTTCGCAAAGATGAATTGATACTGGCAACCGCTGTCGTTAAGGTTGTATTCGCTCGAGGCTCTCGACCCATAGCCCCAGTTGAGCACCTTGTAGTCCTCGTTTTCGTTGGATTGGTTCCACTCAGTGGTGCCGCTGACGATAATAAAGTGGTCTTTCTTGTTGGCAGGCAGCAGTTTCCAACCCTTGGCGGGGGCTGCGCTCACGGTAGTCAGGCCGCTGCCACTGTCAGCCGTGGAACTGACGAAGGAGGCGTCGGCATAGTTAACTATGTCCAGGCTTCCGTCAGCGCGCTGCACGAATTTCCAGTAAGAAGCCGCGGATGGCTGTTCGTCTCCTGTGATTACGCTCCCTACACCGCGGGATGTGGCGTAGCGATTGTCGCGTCCTGGTGTATGGAGGGCATAGTAGTATGACTTATTCGCGTCGCTGATTTTTGGGGAGCGGTCTTCCTGTTCGGGTTCCGGCTCTTCGCCCGTGAGGGTCTTGGTGGGCGAATAGATGAGGCCCTCAATGGCGTTCTTTCCCTCGGTGTCGGTGAGTACGAAGGTGAATTGCCACTTGTTTACCCGCACTGTGCTGGCGTCAATCTCCACATAGGGAAGTTTGATGAACACTTTGTTCCATCCCTTCCGCAGAGTGACGATCAAGGGCTTGCGAGCCGTGAAGTTCTCGTTCGCTAGGTCTTTCTCAAGAGAGATACTCTTTCCTGCGTTCTGCCATGTTGGTGGGGCGATGCGCTCTCCGTTCAGCCAGATGTCGGAGCCTTTGTAGTCCCACTTGCCGTTGTTGGGCGCTTTGTCCTTTTCTGCGCGGCTGTAGTTCTGAAACTCAATCTGGGCGCCGACGGTGCGTTCCTCGTCGGGGTTATATATATATGTATAGGCGTAGGTTGTTTGGCCCGTCTGCTGATTGGTACCCCAGATGCCGGGAATCCATGCGCCCCAGTGGTGATGCAAGCAAATACCTGCCCCAGTGGCCAGCGTCCAGCCGTATTTCTGGCCGCTGATGCTGACGTTCTCGGGCATTTCGCTCTCAAGGGCTTTGCAGTTTTCCCACTCAGGGAAACTTTTGCTCGCTTCTCCGCCATTATTAATGGGGTCGGAGAGGCGCCAGCGCACATTCGTCTGCTTTACGTAGGGAATGGGCTCCGCGCTGAGGCTATGCGCTTTGTGGAAGAGGAAACGTTGTTCCCAATTCTTAAAGTCGTCGTACTCCTCGCCGCTGTTGGGAATCACGGCGCCGACCTCCTCAATATACGCCTTGCCGCCGCCACGCCAGGCGCGCTCTCCTGTGGCGAGGCCTACGGCAAAGATGTTGTTCTGGACGAGGATGTCTTCCTCGGTGGGCGTCTTGCGGTCGTTCCAGGGGCAGGAAATGACGCCCGCTGTCTCGCTGTCGCCCTTCGTTTTGCGGAGGAATGTACTGCGGTACACTCCTGCGATGTCGGCAAACACATCAAAGTGGTTGGAGTAGGTGTAGCGGCATTCTATGCAGGGCAGTCCTTTGATTTGCTTGCCTCTGTAGCTCCACACCTGCGCCATATCGCATCCCGCGTCTTTACTTACGGTGGTGTTCTCGGTAGGGCTCCACCACATTACGCGCTGCCCTTTGCTATGGACGTATTTTGACATCGCCGTGAGGAAATTCTCGCCGTCGATGGTCTTAATGTCTCGCTCGTCACCGCCCAGATGGATGTAGGGGGCGTGGGGAAAGCAGGCGATAACCTCGTTGAGGATAACTTTCAGTTCTTTCATTCCCTGCGTCGTCTGCATGTCGTGCCCCATAGCGCGGGAGAAGGCCTGGCTGTGGCCTGGCATATCAATCTCCGGCACAATGTAAACGCCGTATTTATGCCCAAGCGCGTCCAACTCGCGGCATTGTTCCTGTGTGTAGTACTGCCCGGCAAAGCGCGTCATATTTCCGCTCGCCGTGAGTTGGGGGTAGGCTTCCACAGCGAAGCGCCAGGCTTGATTTTCCGTCATGTGCCATTGAAAGAAGTTCAATTTGTAGCGGCTCAGAAGTTTCACTTGCTGCTTCAGTTCCTCGAAGGAAATGAACGAACGGCCCACGTCGTGCATAAAGCCTCTCACCTTGAAGGCGGCCCAATCCGTGATGTTCACGCACTCCAGGGCTTTGCTGTGGCCACCGTCTCCTTCGCCCAACTGTGCCAATGTCTGCGCGGCCCGTATGACCCCGAGGCGACTTATGGCCCTTATTGCAATGGCATCGCCGTCGATGCGCAGCGTGTAGGCTTCGTTGTCGAATCCCGCCAGTATGGGTTCCGAGGCTCCCGCTATTGAGGCGACCTTCGTCACCGTAACCTGTGCGGTGGCCTCCTCCGAGAGGGTGCACCCCAGTTCGTCAGTAAACACTTCGGCCAGCAAATCAACGTCCTCAAAATCGCTTACAATCTTTACGGGTCGGCCCAAGGCGAAGGGCTGTCCTGTGCCCGCTTTCACCTTATGGGGCATTGGCAGCAGGTGCTGCATTCCCGGCAGGGCGTCATTGGAATAGGTCTCCACCTCGGCGGAGACCTCCGTGACGCACAGTGAGAGCAACATGAGCAGGCCTACGCCACACATTCTTATATATAAATATCTCAATTGCAAATACCCTTTTTCCTTTTTCTGATTTTACTTCTCATCCGAAGAGTTCGCGCAGGGCTTGCTCCACACGGCCTACGGGGGTAATCTCTATGCCGCGGAAGAGTTTCAGGTTGAGGCCCTTTATGTTGTTTTCCGGCACGAGTATTCGCTGGAAGCCGAGTTTCTGGGCCTCGGCTATGCGCTGTTCGATGCGGCTTACGGGGCGTATCTCTCCGCTCAAGCCTACCTCGCCGCACATGCAGGTGGTGGAGTCGATAGCCGTGTCAACGTTTGAGGAGAGTACGGCGGCGATGACGGCGAGGTCCATCGCCGTGTCGGCCACGCGGAGGCCGCCGGCGATATTCAGGAACACGTCCTTCTGCATCAGTTTGAAGCCTACGCGCTTTTCCAGCACGGCCAGCAGCATGTTGAGGCGCCGGAGGTCGAAGCCTGTGGCCGAGCGTTGGGGTGTGCCGTAGGCAGCCGAGGACACGAGGGCCTGCGTCTCTATGAGGAAAGGCCTTACGCCCTCAATGGCGGCGGTGATGGCTATGCCGCTGAGCTCTTGTTTCTGTTGGGAGAGGAGGAGTTCCGAAGGATTGTCCACGGGACGCAGACCCTCGGCGCGCATCTCGTAGATGCCCAGCTCGGAGGTAGAGCCGAAGCGGTTTTTAATGGAGCGCAGTATGCGGTAGAAGTAATGGCGGTCGCCTTCAAACTGCAGCACTGTATCGACGATGTGCTCCAGCACTTTCGGGCCGGCAATGCTGCCTTCCTTTGTGATATGGCCTACGATGAGCACGGGCACGGCGTTTTCCTTGGCGAATTTCAACAGCGCCGCGGCACTCTCGCGAATCTGCGTGATGCTGCCCGGCGAAGACTCCACGCCCTCCACGCTCATCGTCTGTATGGAGTCGATGATGAGGAGTTCAGGTTGCAGGTTCTTGCAGTGGGTGAGGATTTGCTCGATGCGTGTCTCGCAGATGAGATAGAGAGACCCATCCCCGTTGGGGGCAGGCTGCCGCTTGCTGAGTCGGTCGGCGCGCAGTTTTATCTGCCGTTCGCTCTCCTCTCCCGAGGCATAGAGCACGCGGCGTTCGCTCAGGCCGAGGATGGTCTGTAGGAGCAACGTGGATTTGCCTATACCCGGTTCGCCGCCGATGAGCACGAGGCTCCCCGGTACGAGACCGCCGCCCAGCACGCGGTTGAGTTCGGCATCGTGCATGTCGATGCGGGGCTCCTCCTCGGCATTGACGTTGGAGAGGAGTATGGGCTTGGCCTCGGCACTTCCCGTACCGCTCCAAGCGGGGGAAGACTTTGCCGGACGAATGGTCATCTCCTTGAAGGTGTTCCACTCGCCGCAGGCGGGGCAGCGCCCCTGCCATTTTGGCGACTCGTGGCCGCAGCCGGCGCAGACGTAAACGGTTTTTTCTTTTGCCATAGAGGAGGATGTGCAATTACAGCTGGCCAATCTCTTTCTTGATGGCCACGAGCTCGGTGCGAAGCTGGCGCAGGCGATCCACGACCTCGGTCTGCTGCGACTGGCCTTCCTTGTTCTTCTT
Source organism: Bacteroidaceae bacterium (assembly GCA_024401055.1). Taxonomy (GTDB): domain Bacteria; phylum Bacteroidota; class Bacteroidia; order Bacteroidales; family Bacteroidaceae; genus Alloprevotella. The sequence continues at coordinate 37,777 of JAKSLT010000011.1, forward strand.
CAGAAGTTCGCGGGCAGCAGAGAGTTTCAGGCCGCGCACCTTCACAAGGTTATACACCACGCGGATTTTCTCCAGGTCGTCCTTCGTGTAGTGGCGAATGTTGCGGGCGCCCTTTTTCGGCGCAATCTGCTGCGGGAACTCCTTTTCCCAGAAGCGCAGGGTGGTCTCGTTGATCTCAAAAATCTTGGCTACCTCGCTGATGGAGTAGAATTGCTTGAGGTCTTTGTTAAGGTTGAGTGCCATAGTATTATAGATATTTGTTTTCGCGTACAAAGTTAGTTTAATTTCAGTTTCCGGGCAAGTCTTCGGCCCGGAATTGCAGTATTTCAGTCGTTTCCTCGCTTAAAGCGACACGCTGACTTATCGTTTCGCCGCACAGCCACACTATTCCCTTTTGGTCGCACACTACGCGCTGCCGCATCTTGTCCGTGCGCGAGCGGTGGCGGTCGGTGAGGTAGTCGCTCACGAGCTTCGTGCCCTTCATGCCATAGGGTTGGAAGCGGTCGCCCTCCTCAATCGTGCGGCAGTAGAACGGCGGCACGGCTTTGCTGGCGTCTATGAGGGCGCAGTCCTTGCGCCGTATGTCGTCGCGGCTGGTGGTGACGTGGGGCTCTACGGGCGTAGGTTCTATGCGGCGCGGCTTCATCCGTACCTCTATACCTGCCGCCGTGCGGCTCACTATAAGGGGCGCGGCCTTCTCCTCGTCTGCGCTTTCAGCCAGCACGGCCCCCACGCGGGTGTCTTCGGAGAAGGGGATGCGCAGTCCGTCGGGCAGGATGAGGCAATGCTCCACGGCCCAGTTCTCCTGCGTCGTTGCGATGAGGCGCTCGGCTTCCTGCAGATGCCGGACGGCCTGGGCAATGTGCTCGTCGGCCTGCGGGTTGAGGCGCCGCAGGAGCGGCAGGAGTTCGTGGCGCACGAGGTTGCGCTGATAGCGCGTGTCAGTGTTAGTGCTGTCCTCCACCCACTCTTGCCCGCGCTCGCGCAGATACTCGCGCAGTTCTTCGCGTGTATAATTAAGGAGTGGCCGGCACACGTGCCCTTGCACGGGCAGCATGCCCCGCAGACCCGCCAGCCCCGTGCCGCGCACGAGGTTGAGGAGCAGCGTCTCCACCTGGTCGTCGCGGTGGTGGGCGGTGCAGACGTAGTCGAGGCCTTCGCTGACGAGCAGCGTTTCAAACCATTCGTAGCGCAGCCTTCGGGCGGTCATCTCAATGCTTTCACCCGTGCGTCGCGCTTCCTCCTCCGTTTGGAAATGCCTTACGTGCAGCGTGACGCTGTGCTCCTCGCACAGCCGTCGCACGAATGCCTCGTCGCGCTCGCTTTCCTCGCCGCGCAGATGGAAGTTGCAGTGGGCCGCCACGGGCTGCACGCCTTGCTCAAGGAGCATCAGCAGGAGCGCCACGCTGTCCGCCCCGCCGCTGAGGGCCAGAAGGAAGGACGGCGCGCCCGTAGGCATAGCAGCCCCCTTCCGCTGCGCACACTCCGTGGCGCAGCACCTCCCCCCCTGTAGGGGGAGGGAGATACCTCTAAAGGACGGGTGGTTTTGGGTCTTACTCATATAATATTCAGAGCACTTGTTACAGTACTGAATCCCCTTCCTCACACTATGTTTTCAGTCGGGGGCATTATTCCCCTCCCTATGGGGGAGGGGTGGCAGCAGCGGGTGCTGCTGCCGAGGTGGGGCTGTTGTGCTAATAACTCACCGACACGCTGAATCCTTCGCCTTTCAGTCTCTCGCCGATGGCGTCGAGCGTTTCGCGCGAGGCCTTTTCCAGTCCTGCTGTGGGCGTCTCGCGGTCGATTGTGTAAATCATCACCTGCGAGGGCTTTATGCGGTGGAGGGCGGCAATCCAGGGCAGGAGGAAACGGTCGGCAGTGTTGTCCACCGACGTGCCGTCGGCCAGGCGGCCCGTCATAAACATAGTCTGTATGATTACGTGCCCGTTGAAGGCGCAGAGGGCCTCAACGACCTTCTCCACGTCGTAGCCCGGGGCGGGGCAGTCCACCAGACGGATATAGTCCATGTCCACCGTGTCGAGTTTCTGGATATTGTTGTCCACGCGCATCAGCGCCTCGCGCACGGCGGGCCGGTGGGCGGCGGTGGCGTTGGAGAGCACGCTCACCTTGGCCCCGGGGAAATAGCGGTCGCGCAGGCTTATTGTGTCGCTGATGATGCCTGGGAAATCGGGATGCAGCGTGGGCTCGCCGTTTCCGGCGAACGTCAGCACGTCGAGCGCCTCGCCCTTCTCCTTGCGCGTGGCCAGCACGTGTTCCAGGGCGTCGCGCACTTCCTCGCGCGTGGGGCGCGGCCGACGGGGGCGTTGCGTGTTGCGGCCGCACTCGCAGTAAAGGCAATCGAAGGAGCACAATTTCCCGTCCTCCGGCATAAGGTTGATGCCAAGCGACACACCGAGCCGCCGGGAGTGCACGGGTCCGAAAATAGGGCTGGGGTAAAGTATCGTCATTAAGAACTGTTCTTTATATGTGCTGCAAAGATACGAATAAGCGAGCGAAAAACAAAGGAAAGCCACGCTTTTCTTTGCTTTTCCGAGCGAAAGTATCTAAGGCCGCAGGCCAAAGTACGAATAAGCGAGCGAAAAACAAAGGAAAGCAGCGCTTTTCTTTGCTTTTCCGAGCGAAAAGCGACCACAGAAGCAGAATGGAGCGCAAATATACGCCCCGGCCTGCCGGCGCGTCGCCTTTTCAGAGAGCAAAGGGGCGTTTCATGCGGTGTCGGAAAGCGTGCACTTTTTGTCAAAATATTTTTAGATTTTAGTGTCGATTTTAGGGGTGCGGAGCGCGCCGGAAAATTTTCGCGTGGAAATAAGCGAATTTTGAGAGGTGTTGAATGACGTGAGACAATACCCTGTAATCCAGCTTGATACAACACCGCAAACGTCCAAAATCAATGCGAAACGGCGGATTTCAGCCGTTCCGCACCGCACTAGTCCCCTTTCAGTGCGAAAAACAGCCCCCGCGCGACCCCTCCGACGGACGAAAAAAGGCAGAAAAGGAGAAGCCCTGCGCACTAGTCCCCTTTCCGTGCGCACTAGTTCCCTTTTAATTGAAATTAGTTCCCATTTAATTTGAATTAGTCCCCATTCCGTGCGCACTAGTTCCCATTTAATTCGCCCTAAAAGAGAAGTGCGCCGCAGGGAAAGGGCGAAAGTGCGCACTGAAACTGACAAAGTCAACACAGGAAGGGATGAAAAACGGACAGAATCCCGTACAGGATTTTGTCAAAATATTTTACAGTTTCGCAAGTCTCCCTCCGGGTCTTTTTTGACCCGTCCGGCGGGGTGGGAGAGGGAAGGCCTGACACCTCGGCGTGGCACTCGTGCGAAGGGGACAAGAGCGGACGCGTCTTTTCTTTAGAAAAGTGTGGAGAAAATTTGGCCAAATGCGGGTTAATTCGTAATTTTGCAGTCCCACTTGAATTTTAATAATAATATGGCAGAAAGTAAACGTATAAGAAACGCACTTATCTCCGTCTATCATAAGGACGGACTTGAGGAAATCCTCAACATTCTCAACCGCGAAGGGGTTCATTTCCTCTCCACGGGCGGCACGCAATCCTTCATCGAGGGCCTGGGCTACGAGTGTCAGGCCGTGGAGAGCCTTACATCATATCCCAGCATTCTGGGAGGCCGCGTGAAGACGCTTCATCCGCGCATCTTCGGCGGTATTCTGGCACGTCGCGATGACAAGGGCGACCAGGCGCAGATGAGTCAATACGACATTCCCGAGATAGACCTCGTCATCGTGGACCTCTACCCCTTTGAGGAAACCGTGGCCAGCGGTGCAGGCGAGGCCGACATCATCGAGAAGATAGACATAGGCGGCATCAGCCTCATCAGGGCTGCCGCCAAGAACTTCAACGATGTGGCCATAATTTCCTCCCGCGCTGACTACGAGCCCTTCGAGGCCCTCTTGCGCGAACAGGGCGCCGAACTCACCCGTGAACAGCGGCGCTGGTTTGCCGAACACGCCTTCGACACTTCCAGTCACTATGACACGGCAATTCACAATTGGTTCAAAAACAAATAATCATAATAACACAAAGAAATGAGTGTAGTAAGCAACATTTTCGGCAGTTTCTTCTCGCTGAAAAAGGAACTGGCCATCGACCTCGGCACGGCCAACACCGTCATCATAGAAGACGGCGAAATCGTTGTGGACGAGCCTTCCGTCGTGGCTATCGACCCCCGCACCAAGAATATGGTGGAAGTGGGCGAGAAAGCCAAACTGATGTATGAGAAAGCCGCTCAGGACAAGGTGCGTGTGCTCCGCCCGTTGCGCAACGGCGTCATCGCCGACTTCGATGCCTGCGAGCACATGATGCGCGGCCTTATCGCCAAAGTGCCCCACGGACGCCATCTCTTCTCGCCGTCCATACGTATGGTCATCGGCGTGCCCAGCGGCAGCACGGAAGTTGAACTCCGCGCCGTGCGCGACAGTGCCGAACATGCCGGCGGTCGCGACATCTATCTCCTGTACGAGCCCATGGCCGCAGCCATAGGTATCGGACTCGACGTGAACGCCCCCGAAGGCAATATGGTAGTAGATATAGGCGGAGGTACCACCGAAATCGCCGTAATAAGCCTCGGCAACGTGGTGAGCAACAGCAGCATCAAGTGCGCCGGCGACGACTTCACCGCCGACATACAGGATTACATGTCGCGCCAGCACAACGTCAGCGTCAGCGAGCGTATGGCCGAGCGTATCAAGATAAACGTGGGCAGTGCACTGACCGACCTCAGCGGCAATGCTCCCGCCGACTATATCGTACACGGCCCCAACAAAATCACGGCGCTGCCGATGGAACTTCCCGTGTGCTATCAGGAAATAGCCCACTGCCTCGACAACTCCATTACGAAGATAGAGCGCGCCGTCATGACGGCCCTGCAGAACACGCCTCCCGAACTGTACGCCGACATCGTGAAGAACGGCATCTGGCTCACCGGCGGCGGCGCCCTGCTGCGCGGTCTGGCCACACGTCTCACCAACAAGGTGCAGATTGAATTCAAGGTGGCCGACGAACCCCTTCTCTGCGTGGCACGCGGCACCGGCATCGCTCTCGACGATGTGGACGCCTATCCTTGCCTCATGCGATAAATGCAACAGATATTCGACCTCCTGCGACAGTGGAGCCACGTGCTCCTGTTCGTGGTGCTTGAAGTGGTGAGCGGCTTGCTGCTCTTCCACTTCAATCACTACCAGGGGAGCGTGTACCTTACGGCAGCCAACGGACTGGCCGCCGAAGTGGGAGGCTGCTACACGGGAGCCGAATCCTTTTTCCGATTGAGGGAAAACAATGACAGCCTCACGCAGCAGAACGTCAGGCTGATGAAAGAAAACGAGGCGCTGCGTCAGTCACTTGCAGAATATGCGCACAAGCCTTCCTTCACTGAAAGCACGGTGAAGGCGAAGCTTGCGGCTTTCAAGCAGATTCCGGCGGTCGTCGTGAGCAACAGCGTGAACTCCTCTCACAACTACATCGTCATCAATCGGGGCTCGGCCGACGGCGTGAAGCCTGAGATGGGTGTCGTCGGCGGAGGCGGCGTCGTGGGCATCGTTTATCTCACGTCCAGACACCATGCCCTTGTCATGCCCCTTATTAACCCCAAGAGCAGTGTGTCGTGCAGAATACGCGGCATGGAATATTTCGGGCGCTTGCAGTGGGACGGTAAAGACATCCGCAGTGCCCGTCTCGACGATATTCCCCGCTACGCAAAGTTACATGAGGGAATGGTCATCGAGACCAGCGGCTACTCTTCTGTATTCCCCCCGGGGATTTTCGTGGGCCGCGTCACCAGCATCGGAAACACGAAGGACGGGCAGAGCTATAGCCTCGGCGTGAAGTTCGGCACCGACTTTGCCGCCCTGCGCAACGTCAGCATACTCACCACGCCCTATAAGGCAGAAATAGATACCCTCCTCCTTCACGCCGCCGAGGGAGAAACCGACAAGGAATAGACCTGCGCACCATAGTCCAGCCTTTTCCGGCGGCTCAATCCCCGACCGAGACCGCGCGACTGCGTCCTGAAATTACGAAAGCCCTTATTTATATCGCGAAATGAGTACAAGAGTCTTCTCACGCCTTTTTCTGTTTCTGGCATTGGTATTCGTGCAAACGCTCATCCTGTGTCAGGTGAGGCTATTCGGCTATTGCATGCCCTTGCTCCTCGTGTACTATCTGGTACTCACACCCAGCCATCAGCCGCGAGTGATAAGTGTCCTCGAGGGCTTCCTTCTCGGTCTGTGTATGGACATGAGCCTTAATACGCCCGGCATGGGAGCCGCGGCAATGACGCTCACGGCTTTCGTGAATCCGTATATCTTGGGCCTTACCGCCGAGCCGGACAAGCTGGAGGACGATTTCGTGCCTTCGTCGCTCATCATGGGGTGGGGGAGTTTCATGCTCTATGGCGGAATGCTGACGACGGTCTTCGCTGTGGCATATTTCCTCATAGAGTGGTTCTCTTTCGCCCATGTGCAGGGGCTTCTCCTGAACATTTTCGGCAGCCTGCTTCTCACGCTGCCTCTTTTTGCCGCCGTTGAACTCATTCATCGCAAAATGGCAACCACCAAATCCTGAAGCAAGTTAAATTAAGGCAATGGCTCTTGACCATACTTTTGAGAAACGCAAGCTTGTGATAGGCGGAGTGGCCGTTGCCATTGTCGTTATCTATCTTATTCGCCTTTTCTTCCTACAGGTGAGCAGCGATGACTATAAGCTGCGAGCCGACTCCAACGCTTTCCGCAAAGAAGTGATGTTCCCTTCTCGCGGCCTCATTTATGACCGCAACGGAAAGCTGCTTGTGTATAACGAACCTTCCTACAACATTCTCGTCACCATGCAGGAGCAGCACGGAGTGGACACTCTGGGCTTCTGTTCTACCATCGGCATAACGAAAGAGGAGTATATAAAACGCATGGAGGATATAAAAAATCCAGCGAAAAACCCCTCGTATTCCCGCAACACGCCTCAGCTATTCCTGAGTCAGGTTCCCGCCGAGATTTATGCCCAATTCTGTGAGAAGCAGTTCCGTTTCAATGGCTTCAAGGGCGAGCAGCGTTCCGCCCGTCGCTACACTATGGGCATCGGCGCCCATCTCCTCGGCGACGTGGGGGAAGTAAACCAGAACGATATCGACAGCAGTTCATTCTATGCGCCGGGAGACTATATCGGCAAACTGGGTGTCGAGCGCTCTTACGAGAGGCAGCTGCGCGGAGAGAAGGGCATCCACATCCGTCTGCGGGATGTGCGGGGCCGAGACAAGGGCCCGTATGAGAACGGACGGTTTGACCGCGAGGCGAAGCCCGGCCGCAACATCACGCTCAGCATCGACGCCGACCTTCAGGCCTTGGCGGAACGCCTGCTGGAGGGCAAGCTCGGCGCTATCGTAGCCATCGACCCGAAGACTGGAGAAGTGCTGTGCATGGCCTCCGGGCCCTCGTACGACCCGCGCAAACTTGTGGGCCCCGAGCGCAGTGCGACGCAGATGAGCCTACAGAACGATCCGCTCAAGCCCCTTCTCAATCGTGCCATTATGGGCTGCTATCCTCCCGGCTCCACTTTCAAGCCCACGCAGGGTCTCATCGGCCTGCAGGAAGGCATCATCTCTCCCAATGTGGCCTTTCCCTGTTCGCGCGGTTTCAACTATAAAGGCCAGCATCTGGGTTGCCACGGCCACGGGTCTCCTATCTCACTCGTGCCGGCCCTCGCCACGTCGTGCAATGCCTATTTCTGCTGGAATCTCCTGCGTATGTTCAACAACCGCCAGAAGTACCCCTCGCAGCATGACGCCATGACGCGCTGGAAGGACCACCTCGTGGCCATGGGTTACGGTTATCGCCTCGGCGTGGACCTCCCCGGCGAGAAACGCGGCATGATCCCCAACGCCGAATACTATGATAAATGTTATCCTCGCGGTTGGAACGCTCTGAGCGTCATCTCTATCAGTATCGGCCAGGGTGAGGTGACGGCCACCCCCCTCCAGATTGCCAACCTTGGCGCCACCATTGCCAACGGCGGATGGTTCATCACGCCGCATCTGGCCCGTTCCGTGCAGGGCGAGCGCCTCTCTCCGGAATACACGAAGAAGCGCCACACCCTCGTGGATCCCCGCTACTATCCCGTCATCGCGGCCGGCATGCGCCGTGCCGTCCTGGGCGGCACATGCAGGGGGGCCGACATTCCCGGCCTCGAGGTCTGCGGCAAGACAGGCACGGCACAGAACCGCGGTCAGGACCACTCCGCCTTCCTCGGCTTCGCTCCCATGAGCAATCCCCGCATCGCCGTAGCCGTGTATGTGGAGAACGGCGGCTTCGGCGCCACCTTCGGCGTGCCGCTCGGCGCCCTCATCATAGAGCAGTACCTCAACGGCGGGCTCAGTCCCGCCTCGCAGGAAAAAGCCACCGCTTTCCAGAAACGCCGTATCTCCTACGGCGGATACTCCCGCTAATCCTTTCCTCTCATTATGCAGCGCGAAAACGTCAGAGCCGACAAAATCGTCATCTTCCTCTATGTGCTTCTCCTTGTCATGGGGTGGCTCACGCTTTGTGGTGCAAGTAACGGCCTTGATGGCGTGGACTTCTTGGCATGGGAGTCCCGCACGGGAAAACAACTTGTGTGGATGGGCCTCGCCTTCGTCATCGGCATCGTGATACTCAAGACGGAAGTGCGCTACATCGACACTTTCTCCGGATTTTTCTACTGGGTGATGATGGTCATTCTCCTCCTCACCCCCTTCGTGGCAAAGGACATCAAGGGCTCCCGCTCCTGGATATCCTTAGGCTTCATGAACATCCAGCCGGCCGAGTTTGCCAAGTGCGCCACGGCCCTGTTCCTCGCCCGCTTCCTCCAGCAGACGGACTGGCGGCTGGACAAATTCCATAATCTCGTCCGCACCGCCTGCATAGTGCTGCTGCCCATGGCGCTAATCGTGCTGCAGCATGAGACGGGCACTGCACTCGTCTTCGCCGCCTTCTTCCTTATGTTCTATCGCGAGGGAATGACGGGCACCATCCTCCTTCTCGCTCTCTCCGCCATTGTATATTTCGTCGTCGGCATCAAGTACAGCGCCGTGCCGGTGCCGGGCACGCTCTCCTCCGTGGGAGAGTTCACGGTACTCATTCTCATAGCCCTCTCCTCCCTCGGCATGCTGAAGGTCTATCGTCCCCGTCTGCGCCTCACCTCGCGCATGCTCCTTGCCGGTGTCCTCATCGTGCTGACCGGTTGGCTCGTCAGCCGCTTCGTGCATCCCTTCGACGTGTCGTGGTGCCTCCTCATCCTCCTTGTCGTCGAGGTGTGCATCCTCCTCTCCCAGGCCATAGGCGAGCGTTCCGTCTGGAACCATTTCACGCTCATCTCCCTCTTCGTGCTGGGCTCCATGTCCTTCCTCTATTCCGCCGACTACGCGCTCAACCACGTCCTCCAGCCTCATCAGCAGGGCCGCGTGCGCGTGCTTCTCGGTATGGATGAAGACCTGCGCGGCGCCGGCTACAACGTCAACCAGGCCAAAATCGCCATAGGCTCCGGCGGCCTCACCGGCAAGGGCTTCATGAACGGCACGCAGACCAAGCTCGACTACGTCCCCGAGCAGGCCACCGACTTTATCTTCTGCACCGTCGGCGAAGAGGAGGGTTTCGTGGGCTGCCTCGCCGTGCTCGTCACATACCTGTGCCTCATCCTCCGCCTCCTCTTCCTGGCCGAGCGCCAGACGTCGCGTTTCAGTCGCGTATATGGCTACTGCGTATTGTGCATATTCCTTTTCCATCTCATAGTGAACATCGGCATGGTCATAGGCCTTATGCCCGTCATCGGCATCCCGCTTCCCCTTTTCAGTTACGGCGGCAGTTCCTTGTGGGGATTCACCCTCCTGCTCTTCCTCTTCCTGCGCATGGACCTCGAGAGCCGTTCACGAAGCTACTGACCCCCTTGCTCCGCCCGTACATTATCAACAACATACTATCAACTCTTAACCCCCAATCCTTTTCCCCTTGTCCCGCTCTACTGTCTTTTCCCTGCTTCTCATCCTCATCCTTGTAGTTGGAGCCGTCGTCGGCATAGTCTATCTCAAGCGTAGCACGGCGCGCAATCTCGACGTTGACGGCTATCTCCGTGCAGCCTCCGACAGCGACGTGGCCACTCCCGTCCTCTCTGCCGACGATGACCCGCGCCTCAGCCCCGACGAAAGTACAACCGTCAGTCCCCTCGCCCAGCCCGACACCCTTATGGGCACGGATCAGCGCCAAGTGTCCGACGCCGGCTATGAAGACGGCTATTGGGACGGCTATGACGATGCCCACAAAGGCGAACACCGTATGTCGTACAACGAGTCCAGCACCTTCTCCTCTTCTACCGAGCGCCGGCTGTACGCCGAAAACTATCGCGACGGCTACGAGGAAGGCTGGCAGGCCGGTCTGCAGCATCGCGCCAAGGCCGACGAACGCGACGAACACAGCAAAATGCCCGAAAAAGAATGAAGCGCAGCGCCGCCCTTTTCCTCCTGACGTGCATGGCTCTGGTACTCCGGGCCGACGTCTTCACCCGCGTCACCCGCGCTGAGCAGCTGACGGAGGACGGCGAGTATGTCATCGGCGCAAAGGGCGGTCCGTCGTATCCTTCCTTCTATATCCTTTCGCAATACATCACGGGCAAGCGCTATTTCAAGGCCCTCGCCTATTCTTCCGACGTTCCCGCCACACTTCCCGAGACGGAGGCTCTCGTCTGGCACATCGTGCGCGAAGGAGAACAAATAGCCCTCCGCACGGGCGCAGACTTTGTGGCTCTTAAAAAGGAAAACACCGCTCTCAACCCCTACGACCATGTCTCATGGCAGGTGGAAGAGCAGTCCGACGGCACCTTCAAGCTCCATAGCGGTGCCTCCTATTTCCGCATCGTTACGTGGGAAACAGCCTCCTACTTCAAGTGTCTTGCCGACGACAAATACGAGGGCACTCTTGTCATCTACAAGCGCGCCATTCCCCTTTTCTCCCTCACTTCCTACTCGCGCTTCTGGGAAGCCGCCGGCTGGGAGACCGTATGCCTCCCCTTCTCATGCACCGTGCCGCAAGGCTTCACCGCATATAGCGTGAGCGGAAGCTCTGACGCCGCCCTCGTTTTTGAAGAGACCCAGCAACTCCAGGCCGGCGTGCCCTACGTCGTCCGTGGCGAGGCCGGTGCTCTCTTCTGCGTGGAGAAAACTAAAACTTATGCCGATGCGCCCCGTCCCGGCCTTCTTGCCGGCACATACGCACCCCTTTCCCTCTCATCGGGCTACGTCCTGAACGGCACCGACTTCGTTCCCGCTGCCCCGGGATGCTATCTCCCGCCTTTCTGCGCCTATCTTCCGCAGAGGTAGCGCCTCTTTTCCACCTTTGGTGCTTATTTCCCGCAGCCGTAACTTGATTATTGGCGTCTGTACCCCGAAGGGGTTACACAACCCAGCCAGGGGCAGCGCCCCTGGTCGCATGTACAGCAATCATGTACGCCCCAACGGGGCACAACATCCACAGGCTCTCGCTGTTATGCCCCGTTGGGGCGTGCACGGTGGTCGCACTTGCGACCAGGGGCGCTGCCCCTGGCTGGGTTGTGTAACCCCTTCGGGGTTTATCTTGACACTTTCGAAGGGAAAGTGCCAAAGCTGCGACATAATGGCCATTATATCGTTTTCCCGGAACTTAAAGTTTAACCGACCCCTATACTCATTTTTTTATCCCCCTTTTAATTTCATTTCCACATATGTGAAAAATGTTTCCCACATATGTGAAAAACGTTTCCCACATATGTGAAAAATGTTTCCCACAATTGTGGAAATTTGATAGAGACGGACATCGGACGGTTCTCAATAGGCTTAATCGCTTGGGAATAGGGAAGATATAAGCGGTGTGGGGCGAGCGAAAAACGCGGGGCTCCAGAGCGGGCGCGCATACCCCTAAATCTGGGCTTTCGCACGGCTTAAATTTTATCAATGTCGCAACTCAATACGGAAAGAGGCCCGTATTTCTTTCGCGCACGCCGAAAACTTTGCTTTGCGGGGCGTGCGGCATGCGAATAGGGGGTGTGGGGTGCTGAAAATCGGCGATAAATTTGGCTGTTTGGGCAAAAGTGCGTAATTTTGCAGTGAATATGTGCGTGCTGTGCACGTGCACTCCTTATTTATATATATGCGAGCGCGCGCTCATGTGCGCGTAGGACGCTCGCCAACTGAAGTAGAATTATGAAAAAGACACTCTTTATACTCTTCGCCGCCTTTGCCCTCACGGCTCAGGCCGAAACGCGCACCCCAGAGGCCATGCGCAGCATCGCTGCCGCCCAACTGGGCAAGATGAACTCCCCCCGCCTGAAGGCTCAAGCCCGTCGCGGCGCGCAACTCAGTGTGCTGGCCGACAAGGCCTGGCTTACACTCTTTGCCTACCCCGAAACCGGATGGGTCATCGTGAGCAAGGACGACAGTTTCAGCCCCGTGATGGCCTACGGCGACTCTCCGCTGGACATGACGAACCCCTCGCCGGAGTTCCTCTGGCTCATGGAGTGCTATGAGCGCGGTATGGCCGACCAGATGAAGAACGGCCTGAAGAGTTACGGTCAGCAGCCGCTGAAGGACTGTTCCGTACTGTTGCCGGTGGAGCCTCTCATCCAGACCCACTGGGCCCAGAGCTGGCCCTTCAACGCCAAGTGCCCGACGGTGAAGACCAAGGAGGGCGGCCAGGGACAGTGCGCCACGGGCTGCGTGGCTACGGCCTTCGCCCAGGTGTTCTACTATCACAGGATGCCGATGGACATCCACGGCACGAAGTCCTATTTCTGGACAAGCAGCGAGGACGGTCAGGTGAGGAAACTTTCCTACGACTACGACAAGGATGCCTTCGACTGGGACAACATGCGCCTGTCCTACGACAGCGAGACGACCTACACTCAGGCCGAAATCAATGCCATCAGCAACCTTATGGCCGGCTGCGGCGTGCTCGCCAACATGGACTACGGCTATGAATACGGCTCCGGCGCCCTGACGAACGAGGTGACGGAGGCCATCAACGTCTATTGCACCGACATCCGCTCCTCCGACCACGGCGGTTTGCACTTCTCCGACATCGACCTGGGACTTATCGCCCGCGAACTCAACGCCGGCCGGCCCCTCGTGTTCAGCGGTGGCGATGCCTACGGCGGCAACGGTCACTGTTTCGTCATCGACGGCGTGAACGACGAAGGCAAGCTACACTGCAACCTCGGCTGGGCCGGCAGCGGCGACGGCTACTACGACCCGCAGTACC
>JAKSLT010000012.1 GCA_024401055.1 Bacteroidaceae bacterium
ATACCCCGAAGGGGTTAAACAACCCAGCCAGGGGCAGCGCCCCTGGTATATGGTTCTTGCTCTGGCAAGCGTCCCTATGGGCCGAGCGGCCGTTACGGCCGCCCCAACGGGGCATAACGACCAATGGCTTTTGTTGTTATGCCCCGCTGGGGCGTGCATGATTTTTGAACTTGCGACCAGGGGCGTTGCCCCTGGCTGGGCTGTTACGCCCCTTCGGGGCTAAAGTAAGCCTCTCCTATTGACAATCTTTCAAACCTCGGGTGAAAAATCTCCTGCCGTCGCAATTGTACGGAAAGCAAGAGGGAGATTTGAAATAATATCCGATGCGATAACGCTATGCTCACCAAGAGATTGTGAGGCTTTATCTCCAGCAATTGAATGGAGTGCGGCTCCCAATAAAACTGCCTCTTCCTGCGTGTACTTTTGTGCCAAAAGCGCACAGAGAATGCCTGTGAGGACATCGCCACTCCCAGCCGTGGCCATACCCGAATTTCCCCACGGACAGGAGTATGCGCGGCCGTCGGGAAAATAGATGCGCGTGGGGTGTCCTTTAAGCAAAAGGATAATGCCGAGGCGGCGGGAAAAATCTGCGGGAGATTCCTCGTTGGCCATGCGGCGGTACTCGGCGAGGTGGGGCGTGAGAATGGTGAGAGAGGGAAGGGCTTTCAGTTGCTCTTTGTTGAACGAAAGGATGTTGAGCGCGTCGGCATCAAGGACAAGAGGCTTGGTGCCGAGCATAGCGAGTTGCTTAATAAAGGCGTGCTGCGTGGCGGCATGCGTTCCTATGCCGGGACCGATGGCCACGGCGTCGTAGGTGTCGGGAACGACGGGTGCGGTGAAGTGGTCGTCGTCGGCATCGTGCTGCACGATGGCTTCGGGGACAGCGACTTGCAGAATGTCGTTGTTGCGGCGGGGACAGTGTATGGTAACCTTTCCCACACCGCTGCGCAAGCAAGCCCTTGCGGCAAGGATGGAAGCCCCCGCCATACCGTATTTTCCGGCAATGAGGAGGGCGTGGCCGAAGGTGCCTTTGTGGCCGTCGGCGGGCCGCGGCTTCAGGAGAGTGCGCAGGAGATAGAGGGAGAGAGGAGTAGGAGACGGTTGCATGAATCACAAGGAGTTGTACTGCCGTAATATCTGTGTGCAGCCTTCGAGAACGTCGCGCCAGGTGGCGTCGAAGTTTCCGGTGTACCACGGGTCGGCCACGTCGCCGGGACGGGAGGTGAAGTCCAGGAGTTTGTGTATCTTGCCGTCGGGATCATCGCCGAAGATACGTAGCATATTGCGGATGTTGCGCTCGTCCATACCGATGATGAGGTCGAAGCGGGCGTAGTCGGCGGGGGTAATCTGGCGGGCGGCATGGCCGTCGCAGGATATACCGTGGGCTGCCAGCATACGGCGTGCAGGGGGATAGACGGGATTGCCGATTTCCTCCGTGGAGGTGGCAGCGGATTCGATATAAAAGTGCTCGTCAAGCCCAGCCTCGTGGACAAGGTGCTTCATTATGAACTCCGCCATCGGGCTGCGGCAGATGTTGCCGTGGCAGACGAAAAGGAGCCCCCTCTCCGCTCCCCCAAGGGGGAGTACCTCGCTGCGCTCGTGTCCGCCTGTGGCGGAGATACTTTTTGACATGTGGAGTTAGTCCTTTTGTTCGGGAACGATGGCCGTAAATGTGATATCGTCCTTGCTGTCATTGACGAGGCTGTGTGTATGGCCCATAGGACAGTAGTGGATGTCGCCGGCATGCAGGGTGAGACGTGTGCCGTCGTACAGGACGGTGGCGGTGCCGGAGGTGAGGATGATGATTTCGCAGTTGGTCTCGTGGGTATGGAGACCGATGCTTGCACCCGGAGCGAGACGGCCTTTCATAATGCGGCATTTGCCGTCGAAATACATACGGGCGTTGAGGGCACCTTCACCACCTTTGAATTGGGGGTGGGAGGCTTCGGCTATTTGTGAGAAATCAATTATCATAGGTCTTTAGATTTAGAGACGATATACAATTTGGCATGACATATTTTTATTTATCAAGAATTTTAAGGAATTTTTACCGTGTCCTGATAATGAATTTTTAGGAATTACGCAGTGCTCGGGCACTGCTGAATTGTTGTCCGCAGGAATTCTGCTGCATCAAGCAGCTAATTCAAAAGAATTCCAGACAGAAGGTTAACGAAGTAATTCTTAAATTCTGTAATTCTTGATAAAAATAAGAGACAGATAGTTTTGTGCCCAAAAGAATATCATTGCCTTAGATTTTGAAGTGCTGGGAGGGTATGTTTAGGCCAGAATAGGAGAGGCCGAGGCGGCGGGTTTCGAGGGTGATGGCGTCGGGGGATGTGACGGTCTGTTGCCAGAGAGGGGAACGGAGTGCGGGAGTGATGAGAAATTGGGAGCCGTCGGGACGGGTCATAAGGATATGGGGAACAGAGGCGTCGGAGGTAATCCTTATGAGTGCCTTTCGGCAGCCTGCGGAGAGCCATTGGGAGAGGTGAGCGGGCAGGTTGATGACCTGTATCTCTGACGGTTGGAAGTGGTTGGCAAGGCGTAGCAGCAAGCGTAAGTCCCGCGTGCGCCAGCTTTCCACCGGGGGCAAAGAGGTGTAGGCATAGTATTCCTCCTTGGCCGGAATGACCTCCGTGACAAGGGTGAAGAGCCACGGCGACTGAATGCCGTAGCCGTGGCGGTGGAGGAGGCGAAGACCCCCTCTTTCCCCCTTAAAGGGGGATGAGAGGATAGATTTGAGGCTAATCATCGTTTATATGTAGCCTTGGAGGATTCTGGATTAAAGGTTTAGAGCCTCTTTTACTCCCCTCACTTTAAGGGAGGGGTAAGGGGGTGGGTCCTACTTCTTATGTCGGTTTGCGCGGCGCTGACGGATGTCGGCCTTGTGCTTGGCAGAGGCGGAGCCGTGGGTGCCGGTGATGTAGGACTTCTTCTTGGCCTTGGTCTTTACTTTCTCCTCCGTAGGCTTGGCCTTGAGTTTGGCGCCCTTGAAGGTGATGCCGCCCATGATGGCTTGGTTGAGTTCGTCATCGCTGACGTGGCGGGAACGGATGTCGTTTTCTTCCATGTAATAGGGCTTTGTTTGCTGTTAATTGTTCACTTTTCACTATTAATGATGGAACAGTCTTACACCGGTGAAGGCCATGGCGATGCCGTATTTGTCGCAGGTGGCGATGACATGGTCGTCGCGCACGGAGCCGCCGGCCTGGGCCACGTAGCGAACACCGCTCTTGTGGGCACGCTCGATATTGTCGCCGAAGGGGAAGAAGGCATCGCTGCCGAGACTTACCTCGGTGTTCTGGGCTATCCATGCGGCTTTCTCCTCGTCGGTGAGAGGTTCGGGACGCTGGGTGAAGAACTGCTGCCAGGCGCCGTCGCGGAGTACGTCGTCATGTTCGGGACCAATGTATATATCAATGGTGTTGTCGCGGTCGGCGCGGCGGATGCCGGGGATGAAGGGGAGGTTCATCACTTTGGGATGCTGGCGGAGCCACCAGATGTCGGCCTTCTGTCCGGCGAGGCGCGTGCAATGGATACGGCTCTGCTGTCCGGCACCGATGCCGATGGCCTGACCGTCCTTGACGTAGCAGACGGAGTTGCTCTGCGTGTATTTCAGCGTGATGAGCGCAATCATCAGATCGCGGCGGGCGGCTTCGGGGAAGTCCTTGCATGCCGTGGGAATATTGGCAAAGAGAGCATCGTCAGTGAGGTCAATCTCGTTGCGGCCCTGTTCGAAGGTAATGCCGAAGCACTGCTTGTGCTCAATGGGGGCGGGACGGTAGGCAGGGTCAATCTTTATTATATTATAGGTGCCTTTGCGCTTGGCTTGGAGAATGTCGAGGGCTTCGGGGGTGAAAGACGGAGCAATGACGCCGTCGCTCACTTCGGGCTTGATGAGGAGGGCCGTGTCACGGTCGCAGACATCAGAGAGGGCAATGAAATCGCCGTAGGATGACATACGGTCGGCACCACGGGCACGGGCATAGGCACAGGCCTGGGCGGACATCTCCTCACCGAGAGTGTCGGGTACGAAGTAGATGTGGCGGAGTGTGGGCGTGAGGGGAAGTCCCACGGCAGCACCGGCAGGGCTTACGTGCTTGAAGGAGGCTGCTGCGGGCAGGCCCGTAGCGTGGCGGAGCTCGCGGACAAGTTGCCAGGCGTTGAGGGCATCGAGGAAGTTGATGTAACCGGGACGACCACCGAGGACTTCGATGGGGAGTTCACTGCCGTCGGCCATGAAGATGCGCGAGGGCTTCTGGTTGGGATTGCAACCGTACTTAAGGGGAAGTTCTTGCATAATGGTGAAAAGCCCCCTCTCCGCTCCCCCAAGGGGGAGTACCTCACTACGTTCGAGTCCGCTAAAGCGGAGATGCTTCTGCTGGATGGATAGTGCGAGACGATAGTGCGAGAGGATAGTGTGAGAGGATAGTGCGGAGAGGATTGTTGAGGGGTGTTATTTGAGGGTTACTATGAAATAGGGATTTAGAAGATTCTCTTTGTTGTAGCGCAGGGTGAGGCCGTCCTCGTGGCTAACGATGTCGCCATCAGCGGCGCGGACGAGGGCGTGGGCGGCTGCGGTGTCCCACTCGCAAGTGGGGCCGAGGCGGGGGTAAATATCCGCAGAACCTTCTGCCACGCGGCAAATCTTGAGACTGCTGCCGGCTTGGATAAGGGACAGGTCGGGATGCTGCTGGCGCAAGGCGTCAATGAAGGCCTCGGTTTCGGCGTTCATGTGGGAGACGGAGGCTACTACGGTGTAGGGGCGCGGAGAACCACAGATAGGAAGGGCCGTGAGTTCTGTGAGGTCTGTGCCGTCTTTGACGAGGGCGCGCCAGGAGGTCTGGCCGTCTGTATAGTAGAGAAGGCCCGTCACTGGGAAGAAAACTACGCCGAGGAGGGGTAGCCAGGTGTCGCCGTGGGGCTGCATAAGGGCAATGTTTACGCTGAACTCACCGCTGTGTTTCACAAATTCCTTTGTGCCGTCAAGCGGGTCCACACACCAGTAGCAGTCCCATTGACTGCGCTGTTCGTGGGGAAGGTGGCGGCCCTCCTCGGAGAGGATGGGGTAGGGCGTCTCTTCCAGATAGCGACAGATAATGTCGTGGGCGTTGCGGTCGGCGAGGGTGAGAGGAGATTCGTCGGCCTTGAACTCAACCTCCTGCTGTTCGGCGGGGAGATTGTATATGCGCAGTTCTTCAGCACCGGCTTCAAGGGCTGCGCGGAGGGATATGTCGAGTAGATGTCTCATAATGAAAAGCCCCACCCCGTCAGAGCTGCCTTCGGCACTCTGCCACCCCTCCCCCATAGGGAGGGGGAGATAGCCTAAAGTTTATAAGGTCGTTGGAGGGGAGGGAAGATGACGATTAGGGGAGTTTGGGATATTTGGAGAAATTGGGTTGTCGCTTTTCGAGGAAGGCCTTACCGCCCTCGTGGGCTTCGTCGAGCATGTAGTAGAGCATGGTGCAGTCGCCGGCCAGTTGCTGGATGCCGGCCTGACCGTCGAGTTCGGCATTGAGGCCCGCCTTTATCATGCGGAGAGCGAGAGGCGAGAGACGCATCATATCCTCTGCCCACTGAACGCACTCGGCTTCAAGTTGGTCGTGGGGCACGACTTTGTTGACCATACCCATCTGTTCGGCCTCGGCGGCGGAGTACTGGCGACAGAGAAACCAAATCTCGCGGGCCTTCTTCTGTCCTACGATGCGGGCGAGGTAGGACGCGCCGAAGCCGGCGTCGAAACTGCCCACGCGGGGGCCTGTCTGTCCGAAGCGGGCGTTCTCGGCGGCGATGGTGAGGTCGCAAACGAGATGGAGCACGTGACCGCCGCCTATGGCAAAGCCGTTAACCATAGCGATGACAGGCTTGGGGAGTGTGCGTATCTGTTTCTGCACGTCCAGCACATTGAGGCGGGGCACGCCGTCATCGCCCACATAGCCGCCGCGGCCCTTCACGTGCATGTCGCCGCCGGCGCAGAAAGCCTGCGTGCGGAGCCATTCCTCCTCGCTCTGGCCCTCCTGGCGGGGCGTGGGGGCACCGGTGAGAATGACTACGTTGATGTCCTGCGCCTCACGGCAGTAAGCGAAGGCCTCGCCGAGTTCCTTGACGGTGAGCGGGGTGAAGGCGTTGCGGTAGCGCGGGCGGTTGATGGAGATGCGGGCAATGCCGTTGTAGGCATCGAAGAGTATTTCCTTAAAAGGAAGGATGGTCGTCCATTTCATAATCAGGCAGTTGTTAGGGTTTCTGCAAGCCGGTGAGCCTCTTCGCGGGCGGGCTTTCCGGTGGGAGTCTGGGGCAACTCCTTTATTATATATATATATTTAAGGTAAGGCAGCGCGGCGTGAATTTCTTCCGCGTCGTGGTGCACCGGTTGGCGCAAGAGGAGCGTGAGGGCCTGTCCCCATTGATTGTCGGCTACCCATGTGAGGAGGAAATCGTCGCCGATGCGCAGGTCAAAGGCGGTGGCGAACTGCGCCTCCAATGTTTCCAGTTGCAGTTTCACGCCGCCGGAGCAAACGACGTTGTCGATGCGACCCAAGATGCGGAAGTCGCCGCCGGGGAGAATCTCTGCGAGGTCGTGCGTCTGTTGGCGGGCGGCGCAAATCAGCGGAGCGTCAATCCATAGGCAGCCCTCGTCGTTGCGGCCTACTTCCACGCCGGGCAGCGGCCGGTAATACGGCTCGTCGCATCCCACGCGGCGGAGGGCAATGTGCGAGAGCGTCTCCGTCATGCCGTAGGAACTCCACACTTCTCCAGTGCTCCCGCTGAACGCCTGTTCCAGCTCCTCGCTGATGGCTCCGCCGCCCAATAAAAGGCGCGGAATAGCGAGAAGCCTTTGCCTCTCCTCTTCCACTTGCAGCGAAGCGTAGGCCTGGGCGGGCGTCATCGCCACAAAATAGGGCGTGTCCGTGAGGGAAGCGAGCGGATGGAGGCTTGGCTCAACGGTGACGAGTGTCAGCGGCCACACTTCTGCCCTTACAATCATCATTTTTCCCGCGATATAGCGGGTGGGCATGCAAAGCAGTGCGGTGGCACCCTGTGGCAGGCGCAGGAATTGGCAGGTGGCGCGTGCAGAAGCCCTCATGCGCTCTTTCTCCACGGTCATCGTCTTCGGCCGTCCTGTGCTGCCGCTCGTCTGAACGGTAACGGTCGGTGCGGCCGAGCGCCATTCGTCAAGGAAAGTCAGAGCATCGCGTGTCATTCCGTGCGCAATATATATTTAAGGCCGTCCATCATGTCGCGGTAGGCCTGCCAGCGGTTTTGCTTTTGCAGCAGCGCCGTCTTGCAGATGCGGAGGTAACCGCCGAAAAGACCATAAATCACGTAGAACACGGCTCCCTTGCTGCGCCTTACGCGAATGTCGGTGGAGAATCGCTGACCTGTGGTGATGCCGTGGCGGGTGCTGGCCGTGACGAAGGGGAAATAGTGTACGTTAAGGCCGGCACATTGGGCGTGGTAGAGGAACACTTCCTCCTCGCCGCAACTGAGGTAGGGCGCGCCGAGGCCGAAGCGCGTGTCGAACAGGGGCAGCTGCGTGTCGGTGCGCAGTGCGAGTTCTATGCTGCTGTAGTAGTAGCCGCGCGGTGTCTGGCGGTAGGCGAAATCGTAGTCCGGGTAAGCCTTGAGCGGCGTGCCGTCTTCAAAAACCGCCTGAAAGCATGCCACATCCACCGACGGATTTTCGTTGAAAACCCTTATAATGGTGTCAATCTGCTCGTTGGTGTAATGCGTGTCGTCGTCGGCAATGAGCGCCAGCGCTGTGCGGCACGCTCCGAGGGCAGTGTTGCGGTTGCGCGAGAGGCCCACGGTGGGGTGGGCGATAAGTTCCACGTCCTTTCTCGTTCGCAGCACGTTCGGCACCATGTCGAGAAACATGTTGTCGGTGTATTGGAAGGAGATGATGTAGGTGACATCTTCCCTTTCCTCCAACAACATGCCCGGCACATCCTTTATGCGGTCGTTGATGGTGCAGATGAGAATGGATAAAATGGGACTCACGGGTTTATTTCTTTTTCTTCCGCAATATGAAGTGAAACCTTTCCTTACGATAAGCTTGTTGTCTTTGTCTATCTCCCGCAAAGGCGCAGAGCGCGCAAAGTTTTCTTCGCTGGGTGACCTTCGGGAGCGCGCGGGCTCATTTTCAAACGAGCCGTGAAACTTTGCGAGCTCTGCGCCTCTGCGGGAAAATCATCATTCTAAATATCGGATAAATTCTATTTTTGCTCTATATGGACGGCCGTAACTGAAATTTTTTTGTCAAAATATTTTACAGTTTCGGGGTGTTTTCTTAGCGTTTTTTGGCCGTGGAGGGCAGCGCGCGACGTCTCGGGCGGAAATACGCGATTTTTGATTACTTTGTTAAACGACTTATTTATATAGTGTTAAGTCTGCAAGAGGAATGACGGATATTCTTTTAGGTGCGCTACTCCCGCATTTAGTTGCGAAAAGGCGCCGTAGGAAATTTGTTTTTTTGTGATTTTTTCGGAAAACGGCGGGTTCCAGTGAAAACTAATCCTCCTTTAATTTGAACTAGTCCTGATTTAATTCGAACTAGTCCTGATTTAATTTGCACTAGTCCTCCTTTAGTTTCTGGTAAAAGGGAAGTAGTGAAAATTAAAAGGGAGATAGTGAAAATTAAAAGGGATGAAGGAGCGAAATGATGGGAAACCGGCACGTGCGGTCCGCCTTTTTGCGCATTTAGGCCTCACATCGCCGCGTTTTCTCCTTTTTTCGTTTTGTCAAAATTTTTTACAGTTTCTAAAAATCGTTACGAACCGAAAAATAGATATTGTTTGGTCTTTTGGGGAACGGATGCCCCGTTATCTCTTTATATATCTAATGCCTTCGGAAAGGTGGCGCATCATGGGCAAGAAGTGGCAGAAACCCTGCCGTGTGCCTTTGATGGCGAATTTAAGGCAATGAATCCACGCGCGACGGCCCATCGTGTAATAGCAAAAAGCGCCCTTAGAGCGTTGAACGCCTGCATCGACATATACAAGGGAACGTTTCAGCATCGTGCTGGTCTCCACAATTTTTACGGGGAAGTAATGCACCTTCAACCCAAGGCGTAGGGCATCGTAGAGCCACACTTCCTCCTCGCCGCAAGTGAGGAAGGGAGCACCCAGTCCGAAACGCTCGTCGAAACTCAGCGTGCCCTGTATGCTCTGGCGCCTTACGGCCATTTCGATGGCGGAGATATTGTAGTCGTGGGGGATGGCCGTGATGGCGCGCTCCTCGGAGGGATACGACTTTAGGGGCTTGCCCGTGTAGGTGGTGGCTTGGAAAAAGGCAATGTCTATGTCGGCGTGACGCTCAAAGACCGTGCGGATATTGGAGAAGCTCTCGGCGGTGAAGCGTGCGTCGTCATCGGCGAAGACTACGACGTCGGCCGTGGCTTTTGCGAGCGCTGCGTTGCGGTTGGCGGAGAGACCCTTGCCGTTTATGGTGTGGATTTCCACGTCGCTGCGCTGGCGGAGCACGTCGGGGATGAGGTCGAGATAGCGTTCGTCGGTGTACTGGTACGAAACGATGTAGCGCACGCCTTCTTCGGGCTGGCGCAGTACGTTTTCCACTCTCACGATGCCTTTGTTGAGGGAGCAGATAAGGATGTCGATGGTCATCATTTTGGGGAAGAGTTAGAGTGTTTCCTCATATATTTTTGCGAGGGCGGCGCGGCGGGCGTTGTCCTCGTCGAGGTGCCTTAATTTCACGCGCAGGAGGGCAGCTTGGAGTTCGTCGAGGCGACTGTTGAAGGCCTCGGGCACTTCGTGGCGGTACTTCTCGCTGCAACCGTAGTTGGCCAGACGGCGCACGTCGCGCGCCAGCGCTTCATCGTCGGTCACCACCGCACCTCCGTCGCCCAGCGCGCCCAGGTTCTTGCCGGGGTAGAAAGAGAAAGCGGCATAGATGTCGGCGTGGGCCGCGTCGAGAGGCTGTCCGTGGGCTTGGGCGGCATCCTGAATGAGGATGAGGTCGTGGATTTGCGCCAGGTCGGCGAGGGCTTCCATGTCGGCGCGCTGGCCGTAGAGATGCACGGGGAGGAGAGCCACGGTCTTGTCCGTGATGGCCATAGCCGCACTCATCGGGTCGAGAAGGCCGTTGGGGGTAACGTCGGCCAGGCGGAGCGTGAGGCCGGCGCGAATTACGGCCTGCGCCGTGGCCACAAAGGTCATGGCCGGCACGATGACTTCGCAATCGGCCGTCCAGCCGTGGCGCTGCTTGAGGGCAAGGAGGATGAGGGTGAGAGCGTCGAGGCCGTTGGCGCAGCCTACACAGTGGAGGGCCATCAGTCCGGACTTGTCGGCGCAGTAGCCGGCAAACTCTTCCTCGAAAGCCTTGCACTCGCTGCCGTTCACGTACCATCCGCTCTCGACTACGCACTTTGCGGCGGCGGAGAGTTCGTCGGCATAGCGGGCATTGACGGCTTTGAGGTCGAGGTAGGGGACGGCGGTCCGGTCGGTGGCTTCGCCCTTGATATGCCGACACACTGTGAGGATATCTTCCTCCGTCATCGTGGGCGAGAGAGGCAACGACAACTCCTCACGGGCGATGCGCTCGGCCTCGGGGAAATCCAAGTTGCCGAAGAGCCCGTCGAAACACGGCTGCCGATGAATGGGCACGGGGTAGTGGCAGAGGGTCTGGATGCCTTCTGCTGCCAGGCGCTCCTTCAGGGCATCGCGCTCAGGAGAGAAATAAGGGAAAACGTGATAAACGCTGCAGGACATAGATTATTCTTCCGTGGTCTGTTCGAGGCATCTTGAGGCAAGGATGTCGGCACTGTTGAGAAGGCAAACGAGGGGAGAGGCGTCGAGGGCGTCGTAGTAGGAACGGCGGTTGCCGCTGCCGTTGTCGCCGGCATCGAAGAGGCCCATGTGCCAGCGTATGGCAAGCATCTCTTCTTTCTTTAACTTCATGAAGTTGCGCACATTGAGGACGCTCTTCACACCGTGCTCAATGGGGAAGTCTTCCTTCATTTCCCATGTGAGGTAGGTCTCCCAGCGGCCGGCGGCGTCTTTGCGGAACTTTTCGGCACGCTTATATACGCCAATCTTGCACAGGTCGTGGAAGAGGGCACAGATGGCAATGCTTTCTTCCATGTTCTCCGACTTCGGGAAGGCCGACTGGCCGTTTTCGATGGCATCTTTTATGCCGCAGTTCTCATAAATCTTCTTAGCCATGAGGAAGACGTTGATGCTGTGGCGGCAGAGCCCGCCTTCTTCGTTCAGGTGGAAGCGCGTGCTGGAGGGCGCCATGTAGAAGTCGCTCTTTTCCAGGTAGGCGAGCAGCTCATCCAAGCCTTCGCGTTTGATATTGTTGCGGCAAAGGCTGATGAATTCTTCCTTTTGTTGTGCAATTTCAAGGTTTGTCATAGTTGTGAGGAATGTATAAAGTATTGAGGGAATAATTTCTTCATCTCTTCCTCCACAGGGCGCTTGAAGAAGGCGAGCATGGTGCTTCCGGAGCCGCTCATCTGGGCGTAGAGAGCGCCGGCGTCGTAGAGGGTTTGTTTGATGGCGGCCAATTCCGGGTGAAGAGGGAATACAGTGGTTTCGAAATCGTTGCCTACGCATTCCTTCCATTCGGGAATGGGGCGCATGAGAGCATCCGTTAAGGCCACGGCGGGCGCATGGGGCGTAATGCCGCGAAAAGCCTCGCGCGTGTTCACGCCGAAGGGGGGCTTGACGAGGACGATGTATAGACCTTTGAGTTGGGGGAGCGATATAGGTTGGAGCTCTTCGCCTATTCCTTCCGCATAGGCGGGTGTGGACTTCCAGAAAAAAGCACAGTCGGCACCAAGCCGGGCGAGGCGGGCGTTGGCTTCTTCATCGCTCAGCCGAAGGTCGCACATCTCGTTGAGCAAGCGCATGGTATAGGCCGCGTCGCTGCTTCCGCCGCCGAGACCGGCCCCCGTGGGGATGCGCTTGTGGAGCCATACTTCAAAATAGGGGAGTTGGGGATAGTCCTTGCGCAAGGAAGCGATGGCACGCATGACGAGGTTATCGGCTCCGCAGCCTTCCTGTGTCAGGGTGAGGCCTGTCAGGTGCAGGCGGTCGGCTGTGTATGTGTCATCGAGGGCTACAACCTCCAGCGTGTCGCACAGCTTCACGGGCAGGAACACCGTGGAGAGGTTGTGCATACCATCGGGCCGCCTGCTTGTAACATAGAGGCCAAGGTTTACCTTGCATACGGGAAATGTCGTCATAGCTTGGTGAGCGATTTACAGGGTGGGGGATAGTACTTCGTGTCAGTATTCCACGTCGCCAAGGGTGAAGCCCTCCATGAGGCACGAACGGTCCACGTTGCCCTTGATGCCACTGACGCGGCCCTTGCTGGAGAACTGCCAGAAAGCATAATTTTGTCCGTCGTTGAGGGTGGGCTCTTCTTCGTGGTAGCGGGCTATCATCCAGTGGTAGTTCTTGAACTCTCCGATGAGGTACTTGTTATAGAAGTTCTGCCCGGTATAGAATAAGGGCTTGCAGTCGTAGTACTCAGAGACGAGGCGCGCAAACTCCTTGAGGTCGGCTATGAACTTCTCCTGTGAGTCGTAGCCTCGTGTCTCCACGTCAATCATCGGCACGAGGTCGAAGTCCGAACTCTTTGCAATCTCTTTCATGTTGCGCATCTGTTCTTTCGGGGGCGTGCCGGGGCGGTAGAAGTGGTAGGCCCCCACGCTGATGCCGGCCCGCCGTGCTCCTTCCACGTTAGTGACGTAGAAATCGTCTTTAATGGTGGAGCCTTCGCTGCATTTGATGTAGGCGTAGCTGATGGTGCCGTCGTCGGCAACGAGTTTCCAGTCGATGATGTGCTGATAGTGGCTGACGTCAATGCCTTCCCTGCTGGATATGCCCGTCAGCCTTCTTGCTTTCCTTTTGTGCGAGACGAGGTTTAACAGTTCGGCATTGGGAAGCACCCCGTCGGCGCTGGCTTCCGTCGGCATCATGTCGGGCAGCAGAATATCATCGGTTTGGAGTTTCGCTTTGCTGCTTTTCTTGCTGCGAGGAGCGGGGAGCGGAGCCGCCTCTTTCGGCGAGGCAGCAAGAAGGGATGGAGAATTTGGCGTAGCCGCCGCAACAGCCTCTGCAGGCATTTCTGCAGAGACGTTGCCGGCGAGGAACATAATTGCTGAGGCTAAAAGAATAAATCTTTTGGTTTGCTTCACGGGTTATTTCAATTTAGCGCAGGCTTCCTTGATTCGGCGGATAGCTTCTACGATGTTTTCGTCACTGGTGGCGTAGCTCATGCGGAAGCATTCGGGGGAACCAAAGGCGGCACCGCCTACGGTGGCTACGTGGGCCTCTTCGAGCAGGTACATGGCGAAGTCGAGGCTGTCGTTGATGACGCGCTTGCCGTCGGTCTTGCCGAAGTAATTGCTGCACTTGGGGAAGAGATAGAAGGCGCCTTCGGGCTTGTTCACTTCAAAGCCGGGAACTTCCTTGGCGAGCTTCACGATGAGGTCGCGGCGGCGCTGGAAGGCCTGGCGCATTTCCTCTACACAGTCCTGCGGACCCTTGTAGGCTGCCAGAGCAGCGGCCTGGGAGATGCTGCCGGGGTTGGAGGTGTACTGTCCCTGCAGTTTGTTGATAGCCTTCACGATGTCGGTGGGAGCGGCTACGTAACCAATACGCCAGCCGGTCATGGCGTAGGCCTTGCTGACACCGTTGATGACGGCGGTGCGCTCCTTCATACCTTCACACAGAGCGATGCTGGCGTGCGTGCCGAGGTAGTTGATGTGCTCGTAGATTTCGTCGCTGATAACGAACACTTGAGGATGACGGCGCAGCACTTCTGCGAGGGCTTCCAGTTCTTCCTGCGTGTAAACGCTGCCGGTGGGGTTGCTGGGGGCGCAGAGGATGATGGCACGGGTGCGCTCGGTGATGGCGGCCTCGAGTTGGGCGGGGGTAAGTTTGAAGTCCTGCTCAATCTTGGCCTCTACGAATACGGGCTTGCCGTCGGCCATCAGCACCATCTGGGGATAACTTACCCAGTAGGGAGCGGGAATGATAACCTCCTCGCCGGGGGAAACGATGGCCATTACGGTGTTGCAGACGCTCTGCTTGGCACCGTTGCCTACGCTAATTTGGGCGGGGGTATATTCCAGGTGGTTCTCGCGGAGGAGCTTCTCGCAGATAGCCTCGCGGAGGGCCATCGTACCGGGCACGGCGGTGTAGCGGGTCTGGTTGTCGTCGATGGCAGCCTTGGCGGCCTCTTTGATGTGTTCGGGGGTGTTGAAGTCGGGCTCACCTACGCTGAGGTTGATAATGTCAAGACCTTGAGCCTTGAGCTCGCCGCTGCGCTGGCTCATGGCCAGGGTGGCACTGGGTTGTAGTCTGCTGACTAAAGAAGAGAGTTTTTCCATAATTTGAATGAAAGGTTTAATGAATTATGAATTATGAATTGCGTCCGTTGTCTGTTGTCTGTTGTCTGTAGTCCGTTGTCTGTAGTCCGTTGTCTGTTGTCTATTTAATATGCAGCGTGTGTCCCATCCTTTCCTGTTTGGTGCGGAGGTAACGCTCGTTATAGGGAGTGGGCGTCGTTTCGATAGGTACGTTCTCGGTGATTTCCAGCCCGTAGGCTTCCAGACCCACGCGCTTCACGGGGTTGTTGGTCATCAGACGCATCTTTCTCACGCCCAACATTTGCAGTATCTGGGCCCCTACGCCGTAGTCGCGCTCGTCAGGGTCGTAGCCCAGATGGATGTTGGCGTCCACGGTGTCGAGTCCCTGTTGTTGCAGTTTGTAAGCGGCAATCTTGGCCATGAGTCCTATGCCGCGTCCTTCCTGGTTGAGATAGAGGATAAGGCCTTTGCCTTCCTTTTCTACCATCTGCATGGCGCGGTGGAGCTGTTCGCCGCAGTCGCAGCGCTGACTGCCGAAGATGTCGCCGGTGGCGCAACTGGAGTGTACGCGCAGCAACACAGGTTCGTCGGGCTCCCACTCGCCTTTGATGAGGGCTATGTGTTCCAGTCCGTTGCTGCGCTGGCGGAAGGGAATGATGCGGAAGTGACCGTAGGCAGTGGGCAGGTCGGCTTCCACGCCGCGCTCCACGAGGGCTTCTTCCTGCATGCGGTAGGCGATGAGATCCTTTATCGTGATGATTTTGAGTCCTTCTTCCTCGGCCATCTTTGTGAGCTGCGGCATACGGGCCATCGTGCCGTCTTCGTTCAGGATTTCAATGAGGCAGGCGGCGGGCTGCAGTCCGGCGAGGCGTGTGAGGTCTACGGCAGCCTCGGTGTGTCCGGCGCGGGCCAGCACACCGCGTTCCTGAGCGTAGAGCGGGTTGATATGGCCGGGGCGTCCGAAGTCGTGAGGCCGGCGTGCAGGGTCGGCCAAGGCGCGGATGGTGGCGGCGCGGTCGTGGCAACTCACGCCGGTGGTGCAACCTTCCAGGAGGTCGAGCGTCACGGTGAAGGGCGTGCCCAGCATCGAGGTGTTGTTCTCCACCTGATGCGGGAGGTTCAGTTGCCGGCAGCGTTCTTTCGTGAGCGGAGCGCACAACACGCCGCGCCCCTTGCGAAGCATATAGTTTACTGTCTCTTCCGTGGCCATCTCGGCGGCCATAATGAGGTCGCCTTCGTTTTCGCGGTCTTCATCATCGACCACAATGACCATCCGTCCCTGTCGGATGTCTTCAAGGGCTTCCGGTATGGCGGCCAGCGGAAAAGAGCTTTGATCTTTTTCCATATTTGGGAGAAGTTTATGTTGATGTTTATCTTGTCGCGGTTGCTCTGATAGGTTATCCATGCGCCGCAGGGCAGCATAATCGCCGTGCTGGCCCACATGCCCATCCACATGGGGATGGTGCCTTGCCGGCCCATCTTCATGCCCGACGTGTTAACTATATAATAAAGAATGAATATTATCACGCTGATGACGGCCGACGTGCCCAGTCCGCCTTTCCCTATCACGGCGCCGAGCGGCGCACCGATGAAGAAGAATAGCAGGCAGGCCAGCGACAGCGTGATTTTCTGGTGCCATTCTCTTTGGTGCAGACGCATATAGTAAAGGGTATCTTTACTTACGTCCTTGCGCCACTGAAATTCCATGTGCATCTGTCTGATGCTGTTTCCTGCTGCGGCCTGCGAGGTTTGCAGCTGTGCTGCTTCCAAATGGCTGACGAACGTGTCGAAGTCGGCCTTTGTCTTCCGGCGTCCGTCCTCCTTTTTGTCGGTGGCGAGAGGCAGGAGTCGCTCCACGGTCTCGCTGTAGTGCTTGCGCCCCATTGAGTCAAGGCTGGTGCGTATGCTGTCAAGGTCGTGGTTGATGACGGCCATGCTCTTGGTGGAGGCCGCTCCGCGGAGCATGTCTGCGTCCACCATGTTGAAGTTGGCGTCAAAGTCTATGATGATGCGCTTGTACTGGAAGGTCTCCCTGTCATACGGTTCGTTGGCTATGGCGGCAGCATTGTAGCCTCCTTGCAGGTTTTCAAACATCTCGCCGGCCCAGAGGTCAAGCGTAAGGTGCTGCTTGTCCTTCGACATCTCCAGACGCGCACTGTCGGCCAGCACTATCTGTGCCTGTTCAAAGCCTTGGTCGGTCTTATAGATGATGACCTGATAGAGCATGCCGGAATTGTCCTGCGCCTTGCGTTGCACGTAGAGGTTCACGTTGGGCACGCCGCCGTAGAATACGCCTTCGGGAATCTCCACGGCGGGGTTGTTCTGCCTCATGCTGATGATGAGCGACGTCAGTTTCTTCTGTGCCTCGGGGGCAATCCTGTTCTGGAAAAGAAAGCTTACGGCGGTAATGAGGGAGCAGAATACTATCAGCGGCGCCATGGCCCTCAGCAGGCTGACACCGGCAGCCTTGATGGATAGGAGTTCAAGGCTCTCGCTCATGTTGCCGAACGTGATGAGAGAAGCCAGCAGAACGGCCAGCGGCAACGACGTAGGCGTGAGCGTCAGACTCATGTACCAAAAGAACTGTGCCAGTACGTCCAACGTCAGGCCTTTGCCGATAAGGTCATCCACGTAGCGCCACGTGAACTGCATCATGAAGATGAAGAGGCACACGAAGAAACTGCCTGCAAAAAGTTGTAGGAATTTCTTAAGAATGAATATGTCCAGTTTCTTTATCAGTCTCATTGCATTTCTCGCTGATGGCAAGGCAGCCTTTCTGCGTGTCGTTACGTTTTTTGCACTAAAGGCGCTCCTCCTTCATTTGGCTTCTGGGAGTTCCTTATGTTTAATAAGCGCACGCGCATTTTCGCGCGTGACGTACACTTTTGCATATTTGCGCTGCGAATTTACTAAAAAAATCTCACATAGACTGCTTTTGGGGGCAAAAAACGTCAATCCACAATGCTAAACTTCTATTTTTATAAAAAAATCCTCAAAATGTTTGGCCATGTCGCCAGAAAGCCGTACTTTTGCACTCGAAATTCAAAACGGCGAGATAGCTCAGCTGGTTAGAGCGTCGGATTCATAATCCGAAGGTCAAGGGTTCAAGTCCCCTTCTCGCTACATCCCTCCCTCCCCCCGAATCCCCTGGTTGGCCTCCCCCTTTTTTGCCGCCGGGGGATTCACTTTTTATAAGAATATGAATAAAGACAGCCTCTCCCCGTCAAAGCCTTCTACGGACCTTTGCCACCCCTCCCCGGTTAGGGAGGGGAAAGATACTCCAAGCCCCTCCCCGTCAGGGCTGCCTACGGCACCCTGCCACCCCTCCCCCTACAGGGAGGGGGAAGATACTCCAAGCCCCTCCCCGTCAGGGCTGCCTACGGCACCCTGGCACCCCTCCCCCTATAGGGAGGGGGAGAATGCCCCTGCGGTTGATGACGTGCCTGCTACCTATAGAGGTATATCCCCCTCCCTGCAGGGGGAGGGGTGGCAAAGTTCCGAAGGAAGCTTTGACGGAGAGGGGCTTCATTTTATGCAGCAGGCCCTCCAGCAAGCCCGCTTGGCTGCCGAAAAGGACGAAGTGCCCATCGGTGCCGTCGTCGTGTGCCGCGACCAAATCATAGCCCGTGCCCACAACCTCACGGAGACGCTCACCGACGTCACGGCCCATGCCGAAATGCAGGCCATTACCGCCGCGGCCTCTTATCTCGGAGGAAAATACCTTGACCAATGCACGCTCTACGTCACAGTGGAGCCCTGTCCCATGTGTGCTGCCGCCCTCGCCTGGAGCCAGCTCGGTCGCCTCGTTTATGGCGCCTCCGACCCCAAGCGTGGCTACACCCGTTTCACACCCTCGCTCCTCCATCCCAAAACACAGGTTGTGAGCGGCATCCTCGCCGAAGAGTGTGGCGAAATCGTCACCGAGTTCTTTAGAAACAAACGATAAGGTTGGCTTTCTAAATTAGTTTGCTGTGCAAATTCTGTCCCTCACCTCCGTCACCTCCCTGATGGATGAACTCCTCCTTCAGCCGCAGTATGCTGCCAGCAAGGAGGTCATTGTTCTCACGGCCGACCACCAGACGGCCGGGCGAGGTCAGGGCACGCATCTCTGGCACTCCGCCCCTGGCGAAAATCTCCTTCTCGGCATTCTTTGGCCCAATCCGCCTTATTCAGTCGGCGAGCAGCACCTCATCAGTCGGCGCGTGGCCGATGCCGTGTGCCGCACGCTCGCTCCTCTTCTCGCTCCTCACGGCCTTTCTCCGTGGGTGAAGCCCCCCAACGACATCTGGGTGAATCAATCCAAAATCGCCGGTCTCCTTATTGAGCACGACGTCCAGGGCACCTCAATCCTCCGCACCCGCATTGGCATAGGCCTCAACGTAAACGAGGCCTCGTTCCCTGCCGACCTCCCCAATCCCTGTAGCCTCCTCACCCTCACAGGCCAATCCTTCTCCCGCGCCAATCTCCTTAGCGAATTGCTCTCCCAACTCGCTATTTAAGGCGTATTTTCTCCCTCTTATTCTTTCCGCCTCTCCTTGCTGTGTGCACGAGTGGGCTTTTATTCATTTTTCCACATATGTGAAAATTAATTTCCACAATTGTTGAAATTGATTTGCACAATTGTTGAAATTAATTTGCACAATTGTTGAAATCTTTTTGGAAGGGGAATAATAAAAAAAGAAGAGCGGCAATAACCGGAAGAACTCCCATTATTGCCGCTCCTTCTTAGATGGTTTCTTCTATCACCTGCGGGAAATGAGACTGTTCCAGCACATGGATTTTGGCCTCGATGTCCTCCACGGTGTCGTCGGGGGTGAGGGCTACGGAGAACTGGCGGATGATGTCGCCGCCGTCGCACACTTCGTTGACGTAGTGGATTGTGATGCCCGTTTCCTTCTCGCCGGCAGCCTTCACGGCTTCGTGCACGTGGTGGCCGTACATACCGCGGCCGCCGTACTTGGGCAGAAGGGCTGGGTGGAGGTTGATGATTTTGTGGTCGTACTGCTCAATAAGGAAGGGCGGTACTACGAGCAGGAAGCCCGCCAGAATGATGTGCGTAACCTCGTAGCGGGCGAGCAAAGGCAATAGAACGTGCTCGTCCATAAACTCCTTTTTCGGCACGATTTCAGTAGGGATTCCCAACCGCTCTGCACGCACCAAGGCATAGGCATCTGCGCGGTTGCTCAACACGAGTACGGTCTCCACTTCCGTGGAATCCTTGAAGTAACGAATGATGTTCTCGCAGTTCGTTCCGCTTCCCGAAACGAATATGGCCAATTTTTTCATATTTCAGTAATTATCGCGTTTCAGTTGCAGTGCTTGTTTAATATATTATTATTGTTCGGTAAAATGGCGTGAGCATACCCCGAAGGGGTTTAACAACCCAGCCAGGGGCAGCGCCCCTGGTGTACGGTTTCGTATTTACGGCCGCCCCAGCGGGGCAAAACAGCAAAAGCCAGTGGATGTAGTGCCCCGATGGGGCGGCGATGGTGCTATTCCAACCACCAGGGGCGCCCCTGGCTGGGATGTTACGCCCCTCTGGGGCTTAATCCTTGTGCAAGAGATGTTCAAAATGCCGGATGACCTATTTACTTCTTCACAACCTTCATCCCTTCGCTTATCGTCACACCTTTGGTGTCCTTTCGGGCAGGGCGGCCCTGAAGGTCGTAGTGGCCCCCATTTGCTAATTTGCTAATTTCCTCATTTGCTAATTTCCCGATGCCGTCGGGGTGGATTTCGTTGTAGGCGGTGCGGTCGGTGACGAGCCAGAGGCCGAACTGGGTCTCGGGGCCGAGGTTGCAATAGACGGGGCCGCCGATGGCGATTTTCTGCGCTGCCAGATAGCCGGCCTCGCAACGGATGCGGTAAATCTTGGAGGTGGCGTTGAGGTCGGGGTCGTCGGTGTCGGGAGCGATGTCGGTGGGCTCGAAGTAGAGGA
This sequence comes from Bacteroidaceae bacterium, assembly GCA_024401055.1. Classification (GTDB taxonomy): domain Bacteria; phylum Bacteroidota; class Bacteroidia; order Bacteroidales; family Bacteroidaceae; genus Alloprevotella. The sequence continues at coordinate 20,274 of JAKSLT010000012.1, forward strand.
CGAGGGGCTTGTCACCGGCGGTGGCGCCGTTGCTGGTCTTGAAGTCCTTGGCCTTGACGCTGAAAATCTGGTTTTCGTCATCGGCGCTGACGATGCTGTAGCCGTTGCCGCGGCGAAGGATGCGGAGGCTGGACTCTGTCTTGCTGCTGAGGCTGTTGGTGGCCTTGATGTTGAATCCGTAGTTACGCCCGCCGTCGTAGCATTTCATGCTGTAGGTGCGGTCGGGGTCGGTGAAACGGAGGGTGTCGGCGAGGGCCACGACGGGCTCCTCGGTGAGGGTGACGGGATAGAGTTGCCAGGAGTTGGTGGCGAGGATGTCGGTGGGGGTGTCGGTCTTCCATCCGAAGATGCCGCCGCCGTCCCAGTTGCAGTCGAGGGTGATGCCGCTTTCCTTCATCCAGAAGTAGGGGGATTCGGCGTCGCCGATGTGCCCGGTGAGGTAGTAGTTGGAGGCGTTGCGTGAGGAGCCCTGTGCGCCGTTGTAGGTGAGGCCGCCGAAGTAGTCGCCGGTGCCGGACTGTATGTAGTACATATTGTCCTCTTTCTTCTGGAAACGCACGAGCATGGAGGCTACGCGGGAGGTTTTATCGGCGGCGGGGATGTACTTGACGTTATTGGGCACCTTTCCCGTTGCGGCGGTGTAGATGGATGTGCAGCGGCCCATGTTGTAGAGCACGTACCAGCGGCCTTCTTCTATGCTGGTGGCGGGAGCGTTGATGTCGGCCGTGGCATAGAGGTCGCGGAGTTCGTCGATGGGCTCGGCCTCGCTGAAGCGGAACTCGCGTGACGAGGGCTTGAAGGTGCACAGGTTCTGATTGGAGGAGAAGCCCCAGAGGTCGGTGAGTGCGGAGAAGCAGTTGCTGCCGCCGCCCCATCCGAGGTTGATGTGCACGAGGCCGTCCTTGTCGTAGCCGTCGCCCACGAAGGCATGGGCTCCCATGTCAGGGCGTTCGCCGCCGAAGAGTACGGGGCGGCCGGCGTCCAGTTCGTCGTAAACGAGTTGGTGGTTGTCGGCCAGAGAGGCGTAGTAGGTGGCCTCAATGCCACCGAAGAAATGCTTGATGCCGTCGGGGATGAAAGAGAACTGCGCTCCGCTGCCGCCCGTGGAGTAACTTGTGGAAACGCTCATGCCGCAAGCGTACATCAGTGAGGCCACGGCCATGCTCTGGGCGTAGGGCTCGGTGCCTTTGTAGGTGTCGCACAGGTCGTCCCAGTTGAAGTCCAGCGAGGGGAAATAGAGGTAAGTGTTTACGCGCTGGCCTTTGTCGCCGAAGAAGTGGTAGCGCTTGGCACCGTGCAGTTCGGGTCGCACGCCGAGTTTCTTGTAGAGGTTATATACCACCTGCGACATGGCTGTGGATACGCAGCCCGTGATGGCGCGGCTTTCATCGCCGTCCTGATAGAGCATGGGGCAGAGGTAGTTGTAGGGAGCATACTGATTCCATCGGCATGTGAGGATTTCGGGCACGCCTTCGGGGTGGCCCAGCGTCACGTCGCTGGCCAGGAACACGGGCTGAATGCCGACCTCGGCGCAGTGGTCCAGATAGTCGGCCATAGCCTGGATATGCTCCTTCAGGGCGGGGCAGAGGGGCAGTTCGTCGTAGCGCGTGTCGCAGTAGAGCAGCACCTCGGGCAGCGCCTTGTCGTGGCTGACGAGGGCAAATCCGCCGTCGTCGAAGCCCATGGCCGTCATTTGGCCGAAGGTGGCGAGGGGCTTTACGCTGGCGGTCGTCACGCCTGTCTTGTGGGCCCGGAGGAGTCCTGGACGTTGCAGCACGCGGGTGGCGGCGGCGGTCATTTCGCTTATGCTGCGCACTTCGGCGTTCATGCCGAGGCAGCATACGAGGGTCACGAGAAGAAGCAGATAGCGTTTCATATGGGTCAGGGGTAATGGGTAATGGGTCAGGGGTGAGCCTTTCCTTTTTTGCACTGCAAAATTACGCAAAAAATCACTCATAACCAAATCCTTTTTCAAAAAAACGCCCGAAAAAATGCCTGCCGTTTCTTTCCACCGAACGGGAGGGGTGTATTGCCCTCATATGGGTTGGCGCTTGATTGAGAAGTGGAAGGAAAAAATTGTATCAGCGTAGTACCGTAGCACCATTGCACTTCGTGAATCAGTGAGGCACACCTTATTTATAAAATATACGCGCGTAAATTTGGCCATGTGAAGAAAAATGGCTATTTTTGCCCACGAAATAATAAATCAAAACGTTATGAAGAAAGCATTACTCCTTTTGTTTGTCAGCATCGTTGCCGTCGGTGCGATGGCACAGGGCCTGAAAGAAGGGCAGTTCCTCGTGGGACTTTACACGAGTGACGACTACAGCAAGTTCGGCGTAGGTTTCGGTATGGAGGCGGAACTGGAGGCCGGCACGCGCGTCCCTGCTTCGTGCTGGGCCGGTATGGACAACCTCACCGTGGACGGCGTGCGCTTCGCCCTGGCGGAGAGCGCCAAGATAAAGAGCGTGAAACTTTACGCCATGAAGGCCGGCAACACCATCGTGGGGCCGCTGGCCACGAAGACGGTGAACAAGAACTGCTCCGTGGGCTGGAACACCGTGATGCTGGACAAGCCCGTGACGGTGGCGGGCGACTACCAGTACCTCATACCGATGTACGTGTTTGACTGCACGATGGAGAGTTACGTCATTGCCACCTCCTTTGCCCCGAAAGAGGGCACGCGCAGCCTGGTGCTCTATGGTCCGCTGCGCACCGACACCACCGAGCCCGTGTGGGGCAACCTCAACGGCGACAAGTACGGCTCCGCCGCCGTGCAACTCATCTGCACCTCCGCCGCCATCAGTGGCAGCACGGTGGTGGCCGACGGCTACGAGAGCCGCACGGTGTTGCAGGGAGGGAAGTTTGATGCCACGATAGGCGTGAGTTGTACGAGCGACGAACCCGTTGAGAGCGTGGATTACAGTGTGATGCTGGGCGGCAAGACCGTGAGCGGCACCGCCACCTTCGCCACGCCCCTCGATGCCGGCTACAACATAAAGGGCGCATTCACCTGCTCGCTGACGGCCCCCGAGAAGGCCGGCGCATACCCCGTGGAAGTGAAGTTTACGAAGGTGAACGGCAAGGCCTTGAAGGAAGAGGGCAAGGCGACGTACAGGCAGAACGTGGTGCTGCGCGAGGCCAAGAGAATGAGCCTCGTGGAGGAATTTACCGGCACGGCCTGCGGATGGTGCTCCCGCGGATGGGTAGGTATGGAAAAGGTGAAGAAGGAGCTGGCCGACAAAGCCTGCGTGGTGGCCCTGCACCAGTATGACGAGACCGACCCGATGTATGGCGACTATTACCACCGCCCCTCCTTCATCGGTGGCGCGCCGAAGGCCGTAGTGGACCGCAGCGTGAGAAGCACTGACCCCTATTACGGCGACAAGGTGGAGGGCAAGGACGAAGGCATCATCAAGACCGTGGAGCGCTATGCCGACTTGCTGCCCGAGGTGGAGATTTCCGAACTCTCCGCCACCTGGGCCGATGCCGACAGGATGAAGATAGACGCCACTGCTGCCACGGAGTTCCTCACCGACCTGCCGGGCAGCCAACTCGTGTTCGTACTCACGGCCGACGGGCTGACGGGCGGCGGCCGCCTGTGGCAGCAGACGAATTTCTACGGCAGCGTGGATGCCAAGGAAAACGGCGTGACGCAGGAGAACGACCCCGAACTCTACAAGTTGTGCCGCGGTCAGGAACTGGGCCAGACGTATGTGACGCTGGTGTATAACGACGTGATGATAGGCTCGTCGTGGGCTTCCCCCGAGGCCGACAACGGCGTGGCAGCGTTCACCGCCACCGGGGTGGGCGAGAAGGCCGTGAGCATTTACACGCTGGAACTGCCCGCGAAGGCCGTGCTGCTGAATGCCATCAAGAAGGACGAGGTGTATGTCACCGCTATGGTCATCAAGGCCGACGGCACCATTGCCAATGCTGGAAGGTGTAAGGTAATGGACACAGAAAACCTCACCCCCGCCCCCTCCCCGAAGGGAAGGGGAGACCAAAGCGCTTATGATTTGTTTGGCCGCAAGGTGAAGGCCGATGTGTCGGGTATTAAGATTGTGAACGGGAAGAAAGTTATTTCTGATAAAAATTTCTTTTAATTTCTTTTAATTTCTTTCAGTGAAGCAAGGCATCAAGCCTTGCGTCCCGTCCCGATATAAAAGTAAGTATACAAGGAAGATGATGAAGAAATTGTTATTTTTATCCATATTGGCCGCAATGGCAACAAATACGGCCGTTGCCGACGAGGCCAACCCCAAGCAGGATATGGCGCTGCAAGGCGTCACCTGCCTGCGATTCTGTAAGATTGGCAAGCCCCTCACCGTGACGGGCACCATCAAGAACAAAGACTATGTCACGGTGAAGAACCCCGTCATTGTCTATACTCTTGGCGGAGGCGAAGAACACAAGGAGGTCATCTCCTGCACGCTCTCCCACGGCCAGACAAAGGACTTCTCCTTCGACGTGGCCACCGGCAGTGTCACCGCCGAGGGATTCGCCACGGTCAGTCTGGAACTGAAATGGCCCGACGGCTCTGCCGATGCCACGAAGATAGACAACAAGGCCAGTCTCCGCCCCATACTCGTGAGCCGCGCCCCCAACCGCTGTATGGTGGTGGAGGAAGGCACGGGCAGTTGGTGCGGCTGGTGCGTGCGCGGCATCGTGGGACTTCGTGAAATGAAGAAAGCCTACCCCGACCGCTTCATCGGCATCGCCGTACACACCAAGCAGGACCCGCTGCGCGTGGAGAACTACGCCCAGTGGATTGAGCCCGCCATTCCTAACTACCCCGGCTGCCTAGTGAACCGCGACGGCAATACGCGCAACCCCAGCCCCTCCGTCCTCAGCCAGTATATGCTGATGATGATGCAGTATGCCGACAGCGAGGTGGGCGTCACCGCCACCGTGGGCACCGATGCCATCGACGTGACGGCCAGCGTCACCTCCATCGTGAACCTCACCGGCGCCCGCTACCAACTGGCCTTCGTCATCACCGAAGACGGTGTGCCCGGTCGGCAGGACAATTTCTACTTTGACGGCAACTCCGGCGAGATGGGCGGCTTTGAGTCGCTGCCCGCGAAGGTGGAATTGGAGTACGCCGATGTGGCACGCGGCATCTGGCCCAACGCCGAGGGCACGGGCGAGAAGTCGCTGCAAATCCCTGCGAAGATGACCGCCGGCGTGGCCAATGAGTTCACATACCGGATACCCCTTGATGCCTTTGACTGTCTCGACCTGGGACGATGCAAGGTCATCGCCCTCCTCCTCAACCGCGACAACGGAATGATAGAGAATGCCGCCGAGTGCGAGTTGAGTGCGGAAGGGATAAAGACCCTCAACCAGCAGACCCCCAACCCCCTTAAAGGGGGCTTTGCCTATGACCTTTGTGGCCGGAAGGTGAGCCCAGACGCTACGGGTGTTAAGATTGTGAACGGAAAGAAAAAATTATAAAAGCCCCCCTAAATCCCCCCTTGGGGAGACTTTCAGCGAGTGTCAAACCCACGCTGAGGCTCTCCCCCGGGGGAACGGGGAGGGGGCTTCCTAAAAATTTTATAAATGAAAAAGTATATTGTAGCAAGTATCCTGGGCCTTTTCTCCCTCTCGGCCCTTGCTGAAGGTCACCACGACCTCTCCATTCTCAGTGCCAAGCCGCAGAAAGAACTGCAGTCCATCGGCAGCGAGGCCTTTGTGGACCTCTCCGTGAAGAACAATGGTGATGACAAAGTGTCGAACCCCATTATCCGCTATACCATTGGCGGACAAGTGGTGAAAGAGGCTGCCGCCACTGCGGCCCTCGCTTCCGGTGCCACCAAGAAAGTGGTGGCCAAAGTACCGGCAGAAGCCGTGACCGCAGAAGGAAAAGTAACCGTCACAATGGAACTCCTTTGGCCCGACGGTGAACCCGATGCCACGCCAGCCGACAACAAGGTCGAGGTGGAACTGAACTACATTGAGGCTCTCCACGATATGGCTCTCATCAATCCTTCCGTCACGACCGTCAGTCAACTTGGGCAGCCCCTCAACCTTACCTTCACCGTGCGTAACAACCACTATGTCGGCGTGGTCAATCCCCGTCTGGCCTACAGCTTCAATGGTGGCAACGTGGTCAAGAAAGCCCTCTCCTGCACCCTCGCAAATGGACAGGAGAAGGAAATCACCATCTCCATCCCCACCAAGGACATCACCGAGGAAGGCCTTGTGAACATCGCCCTTGAACTCCTTTGGCGCGACGATGCCGAAGACGTAACCCCCGAAGACAATAAAGCCACCTTGCAGAGCTTCATTACTTCGATGCCCCCCAACCGCCGCATGGTAGTGGAGGAAGCCACCGGCACTTGGTGTGGCTGGTGCGTGCGCGGTATCGTAGGCCTCCGAGAGATGCGCAAGGAATACGGCGACCGCTTCATCGGCATCGCCGTGCACAGTAAGGACGAAATGGCCGAGGTGAACTATTCCAACTTCGTGGTGGAAACCCTCGGCGTTACTGGCTATCCCAGTTGCTTCGTCAATCGTGACGGTGTGCAGCGCAACCCCAACCCCCTGAAACTCAAAGAACTTATGGATACGTCGTTCCCGCCTTACAGCGACATCAATGTGGCAGTGGAGGGAACCTACAAGGATAAAAGCGTGGACGTAACGGCCAGCGTGACCCCCCTCGTGGACATCCCCAGTGCCAACTACCGCGTGGTGTTCGTCATTATTGAGGACGGCATCCACGGCGTGCAGTACAACTACTATTACGACGGCAAGTCCGGCGAAATGGGCGGCTTTGAGAAACTGCCTGCCAATGTGGAGATGGACTTCGTGGACGTAGCTCGCGGCGCCTGGCCTAATCCTGCCGGCACGGGCGACTCCTCCGTTCAGCTGCCCTCCAAACTCACGGGCGGCCAGACCGAGAAGGTGGACTACCACATTTCCCTGCGCAACACGGAAGTCCAAAATGCCAGCAAGTGCCATATCATCGCCCTCGTCATCGACGGCAAGACCGGCGCAATCGCTAACGCCGCCGAAAACTGGCTCTATCCCGTAGGCGTAGGCACCGTGATAAAGGAAACCGCTCCCATGCAGGGCGCTACCTATAACCTCAGCGGTCAGCCCGCCGTTAAAGGTGTCGATTCCATTATCGTGAAGGACGGCCGGAAGATAATAGTAAAGTAGTCAATAACGCAGAACGCTAATGATGAGACGCGTATTTTTGCTTTTCGTAGCCATTGTAGTCAGTATGGCGGTGTACGCTGAGGATAATAAGCCTGCGTGGTACGACAATGTGTCGTGGACGTACCCCACGGTTAACGCCAACATACCATTAGGTCACGACCGCTATATCCAGGCGAGCGGACTGATGCATTTCCACCACGGAAATTTCGCAGAGTTTGAGATGAAATACACGCAATCGGGAGACTATGTCTTGCCAAAGGTAAGGCTTCTCGTAACGCGCATAGCCGATCCGCAGCCCTCAAAGATCGAGGGACTGACAGGCTTTGAGGGTTCGGAGCAACACGATGTTATGGAACTGGTTTTCGCCAAGGATGAGAAATATCCGAATATCTACAAAGGTTCTATCATCATCGAGAGCTTCATTCCGAATATGGGTACGGGCAGTTGCACAATTATGATAGACAGTTCGAACCAGGAACTTGTCAAGAAACACTGAACTGCGGCCATTGAAGCCCCTGAATATATGACAAAGCGCGAAATAGAAATCTTTCCCATCGCCCAGGATGCCGGCACCTTCGTGCAACTCATTGAGGGCGCAGAGGTGCACGCCGGTTTTCCCTCGCCCGTGCAGGAGGCTTACCAGAGCCAGCCTATAGACCTCAACAAGGAACTCGTGGCCCATCCTGCCACCACCTATCTTGTCAAGGTGGTGGGCGACTCGATGATAAACGAAGGCATTGATGCCGGCGATATGCTCGTAGTAGACCGTTCCCTCTTTCCCACGGAAAAAAGCATCGCCGTCTGCATCTATGAAGGCGAGTTCGCCCTCAAGCGCATCGTCCAGCGCGACGGTGCCGTATTCCTCCTCTCCGGCAACGAAGCCTATCCGCCCATCCTCATCGGCAACCCTACCGACTTGCAAGTATGGGGCGTAGTGGTGTGGGTATTGAAGAGAAAGTAATTACTTATACAAATTTGTATTACATATTTTCTTATCAAGAATTTAAGAATTAAAGAATTTTCATCGTGTCTTGAAAATGAATTTTTATGAATTATGCAGTGCAGCACTGCCGAATCTGAGGCGGCAGGAATTCTGCTGCATCAGGCAGCTAATTCATAAGAATTCTAATATAGAAGGTAAACGCAGAAATTCTTTAATTCTTAAATTCTTGATAATAAATATCAGACCGGCTTGTACCCAAAACTTCATCCACCTTGTTCCTCCACATCGACTGCAACTCCTTTTTTGCCTCCTGTGAAGTCGCGCTGCGGCCTGACCTCAGGGGGAAGCCCGTCGTGGTGGCCAACTGCAATGAGGCGGGGGGCGGTATTATCCTGGCGCTGACCAAGGAGGCGAAGGCCCTCGGCCTGAAGCGCGGCAACCCTGTCTTCCAGGTCACGGATATTCTCAATAAGCACGATGTTGCCGTCTTCCCCGCCAATCTTCCGAAATACGTTGACATTTCCAAGCGCCTTATGCAGGTCGTGAAAGACCAGGAGGTGGTGCTCGATTTCAAGCAGTACAGCGTGGATGAGTTCTTTGGTCAGTTGCCGCTTACCGACCCCGAAGCCCTGCGCCTGTGTGCCTTGCAAGTGAAGCAGCACATTGAGCATTGTACCGGCATTCCCGTCAGTTGTGGTGTGAGTACCACCTACACGCTCGCCAAGGTCGCCACGTGGTACGCCAAGCACTATCCCGCATACGAAGGCGTGTGCGTGCTGCCGCTTGACAAGTATGAAATAGCCCTGCGCCGCCTGCCCATAGAAGACGTTTGGGGCATCGGTCGCCGCACAGTGCCGCAGATGCACGCTCTCAACATCCACACGGCCTGGGACTTCACCCAACGCTCGGCCCACGAGATAGAACGCCGCTTCCGCATCACCGGCCTGCGCACCTGGCAGGAACTGCGCGGCACGCCCTGTATCAGCATCGACAATCCAGCGATGCAGAAGAGCATCGCCCACACCCGCACTTTCGCTCGCATGACGGCCGACAAGGAGCGCCTGCATTCTTACATCAGCGATTTCGCCGTGGCCGCAGCCCGCAAACTCCGCGACCAGCACAGCGTCTGCACCCAAGTGTCTGCCTTTATCGCCACCAATCCCCACCGCGACGACCTCCCGCAGTACGCCGACAGCGCCACCGTGCGCCTTCCCGCCGCCACGGCCGACACCCGCCTCATCGTGCGCGCCGCCCTTGATGCCCTTGACGCCCTTTACCGCGCGGGCTTCATGTATAAGCGCGCCGGCGTCGTCCTCACCGACATCACCTCCGACGCCGCCGTGCAACTCGACCTCTTCACCCAGAGCGCCGAGCTGCATCATAAATCCAAAGCCCTCATGGGCGTCCTTGACCGCCTCACCACGCGCTACGGGATGGACAGCGTGCGCCTCGCTTCGCAGTCTCCCGCCGATGAAAAGCCCGACCTCACCAACTTCCAGCCCCTCCGCAACCAGACTACCGACATCAACGACATCATCGAAGTGAAATAAGCAGCATCTCTTGCTCTGCCTGAGGATACTGATGTCCTGCCTGAAGATACAGATGAAGAGACATGCGCACGCGCAGACTTATTGCTGCGCGTGCGCATTGTCTTTTTTTACGTCACTTGCGTCATTCGCACCACCTGTTCCACAGCTCACGCCGACCTCGCCGTGTGTGCCGGCACCGTGGGTACTGCCGGACGTATTCAAGGCCATTGCGCTCGTCGGGAGGCAGGATCCTTCAAGGCGAAAACCGACCCCGTGTATTTTCCACAATTGTCGAAATTAATTTTGACAACTGTCGAAAATACTTTTGACAACTGTCGAAAATACTTTTGACAACTGTCGAAATGAAATTGGAACTGGGAAAAGAAAAACCCGTTGAGCATTCGGTGAAACGGAAAATGCAGGCAACGGGAATAATGGCGGATGGTAAAGTGTTGTATTTCCTGTGTTTGACTTTACCGAACAACGAAAATAGAAAACTCAGTCAGTGCACGAAGGACGAAAGCTTATTTTCCGATGCAAAAGTGGGAGAAAATGTTGTTGAGCGTGTCCTGCGAGGTGATGGTGGTGCCTGTGAGCTGGCCTATGAGGTGTAGGGTCTGGCGGAGGTCTTCGGCAACAAGGTCTGAGGGCTGACCCGACGTGAGGGCGGTGGCTACGGCAGCGAGGGCGGCGTGAGCCTGACACAGGATGTCGTGCTGGCGGGCAGAAGTGATGACTGCGGCATCTGCATCTATGGGAGGGATGGCTTGCAGCAGCTCCTGACGGAGGCCGTCGAGGCCTATGCCGTTGAGGGCGGAGAAGTCGTCGGTCTTGTTTATGCGCCGGATGAGGGTCTGTCCGGTCTTGATGTCGATGTCGGGCCAAGGCACTCCGGGCTCTGTGAGCATGAGGATGATGCGGGCTTTTTCGGCGGCTTGGAGACTGCGCTGCTGGCCGAGACGTTCAATGGGGTCGGCGGTGTGGCGCAGGCCGGCGGTGTCGAGAAAGCGGAAAGTGATGCCGGAGATGACGACGGTGTCTTCCACTATGTCGCGCGTGGTGCCTTGCAGGGGGCTGACGATGGCACGCTCTTCGCCGACAAGGCGGTTGAGCAGGGTGCTCTTGCCCACGTTGGGGGCGCCGATGATGGCAACGGGAACGCCTTGGCGGATAGCCTGTCCTGTGGCGTGGCTTTCTATGAGGTGGTGGACTTGATTGCTCAGCTCTTGCGTGAGTTGCAGGAGGTGAGGGCGGGAAGCGAACTGGATGTCTTCGTGGTCGGAGAAGTCCAGTTCGAGTTCGAGAAGGGAGGTGAGCTCCAGAAGTTGAGCGTTGAGTGCTGCGAGCTGAGTGGTTATGCTGCCGCGGAGCTGGGATAAGGCGGCGGCATGCTGGGCCGAGGTGGTTGCAGCGATGAGGTCGGCAACGGCTTCGGCTTGGGTGAGGTCTATTTTCCCGGCGAGGAAGGCGCGCTGGGTAAATTCTCCGGGCTGGGCCATGTGGCATCCGTGGCGGGCGAGGAGGCGGAGCGTCTCGCTGATGATGTAGGGGGATCCGTGGCTGGAAATCTCTACGCAGTCTTCGCCGGTATATGAGTGGGGGGCACGAAAAATGGTGACGACGGCTTCGTCGAGAGGTGTGCCGTCGTCGTTGGTAATGAGGCCGAAGAGGGATGTGCGCGCGGGAGCATCGGCGAGGGACTTTGAGAAGATGGCGTCGGCGCAGGCAATGGCATTGGGGCCGCTGATGCGGATGAGGGCGAGGGCTCCTCCGGGCGCTGTGGCGGGGGCGCAGATGGTAGGTGTGCTATTCAAAACGGATGGCCTTGGCGGGCTGTATGCGGGTGATGATGTGGCTGGGGATGACGAGTGCGAGGACGGTGATGATGAGCGTGGCCACGTTGATTATGACGAGGGGGATGATTTGCAGTAGCACGGGCACGGTGTCAACATAATAGGTATCGGGATTGAGATGGATGACCCCCCATTGCTGCTGTGCGAGGATGAGTGCAATGGCGAGAATGTTTCCCCATAGCATGCCGCGGAGAATAATCATGGCGGCGAAATGGAGGAAGGCATGCCTCACCTGGCTATTGCTGGCTCCGAGAGCCTTGAGAATGCCAATGGTCTGGGCACGCTCAAGGATGAGGATAAGTATGCCGCTTATCATGGTGATGCCTGCTACACAAACCATTAAACAAATAATGAGCAACATGTTGATGTCAAGAAGGTTTACCCATGAGAAAATCTGCGGGTAATGCTCCTCCACGCTGATGGCTTTGGCATTGTCTTTCGTGTAGGATGATGCGAGGCGTTGGAGGTGGGGCTGGGCCAAGGGAATCTGCTTGATGTTGTCGAGGGTAACTTCGATGCAGCAGCAAGCATTGGGGCGTTGTTCTCCCCAGGGGTTGAGGGCAGCCACGGTGGCGAAGGGCGCAAAGACGACGTTGCGGTCGAATAGGGTCATGTGCGTGTCATATATGCCACTGACGGTAAATCGGCGCGTGTGGATTTCGTCTTCAAAGAAATAGGCAAAGACACGGTCGGCGACGTTGAGCTGCAGGTCGTCGGCCTGGCGCCGGGAGATGAGTATCTCGTTGTCGCGCGGCATGCGGCCCTTGATGATGGCCGAATGTATGAAAGTGCTGTCGTAGTCGGGGCCGACGCCTTTGAGCTGTATGGCGAGAAAGTCGTCCTCAGTCTTGAGTATGCCCATCTTTGTGGCTATGCATTGCACATGGCTCACCGTGGGCTCTTTTTTGATGTCGGCGAGGAAGGAGGGCGTGGCATCTATGGCGTATGTCTCGGGAGAGGCTAGCGCGCGCACGTCCATTATCTCTATATGACTGGCCATGCCTTCCATCTTCCCGCTTACTTCTTTCTTGAAGCCGCTGACGACGGCTTGCGTAACCAGCATAACGGCCAGCCCCACGGCAATGCCGAGGGTGGCCACGCGAACTGCCGGTGCCGAAGCACTGCGGCCCGTGTTGCCGCTCTTGTAGAAATGGCGGGCTAAAAATAGAGGGAGGGACAAGGTGGGGTAGCGAGTTTAGAGTTTAGGGTGGGGCCAGTGAGGCGCGATACCTTTAGAGCGCGATACCATTAAGAATATTCGCCAGACGTGCGGAAAGCCTTTGACTGGCTTCAGTAAGTATGGCCGCGATTTACACGTCCTTTCTTCCGGGGTATGCCTCAAGGGCTTTGGCGAGGATGAAGAGGGCGCGCTCCAAATCAGGCTTTTTGAGGACATAGGCAATGCGCACTTCGTCCAGGCCGATGCCGGGCGTGGTGTAGAATCCGCTGGCGGGGGCCATCATCACTGTCTGTCCCTCATACTGAAAATCAGTGAGGCACCACATGATAAACTTTTCGGCGTTGTCAACAGGTAGGCGCGCTACGGTGTAGAAGGCGCCCATTGGTATGGGGGAATAGACGCCGGGGATGCGGTTGAGTCCGTCGATGAGAGTGTTGCGGCGCTCCACGTATTCGTCATAGACGTCGCGGGTGTATTCTTCGGAGGCGTCGATGCTGGCTTCAGCCACGAGCTGACCGATGAGGGGAGGGGAGAGGCGGGCCTGACAGAACTTCATCACGGCCTTGCGCAACTTCTCGTTCTTGGTGATGAGGGCGCCTACGCGGATGCCGCACTCAGAGTAGCGCTTGCTGACGGAGTCGATGAGTACCACGTTCTGCTCAATGCCCTCAAGGTGGCAGGCGCTGATGTAGGGCGAGCCGGTGTAGATGAATTCGCGATACACCTCATCGGAGAACAGATAGAGGTCGTATTTTTTCACGAGGTCGCGTATCTGGTTCATCTCGCGGCGGGTGTAGAGGTAGCCGGTGGGGTTGTTGGGGTTGCAGATGAGGATGGCTCGGGTGCGCTCGTTGATGAGTTCCTCAAACTTCTCTACCTTGGGCAGCGAGAAGCCTTCCTCGATGGTGGTAGTGATGGTGCGTATCTTGGCGCCGGCACTGATGGCGAAGGCCATATAGTTGGCATAGGCAGGTTCGGGCACGATGATTTCGTCGCCGGGGTTGAGGCAGCTCATGAAGGCGAAGAGCACGGCTTCTGAACCGCCGCTCGTGATGATGATGTCTTCGGGCGAGAGCTTGATGTTGAATTTGTCATAGTAGCCCACGAGCTTTTCCCTGTATGTCTTGAAACCTTGCGATGGGCTGTACTCCAATATCTTGCGGTCAATCGTCTTGAGCACGTCGAGTCCTTCCTGTGGCGTAGGCAGGTCGGGCTGACCGATGTTCAGATGAAAAACGTGAACTCCGCGTTCTTTTGCAGCGTTGGCCAAGGGGGTCAGCTTACGAATGGGGGAGGCGGGCATGGCTATGCCGCGGTCACTAATCTGTGGCATATTTTCGTTGTGAGAAGTTGATAGCTAATAGTTTTTTTCAGGCTGCAAAAATACAAAAATCCTCATAAAATGAAGTCAAAATATCTAAAAAAAGCTTATTTATAGTCTCTTTTGTCCCCAAAAAGCTTTGTGCTAATTACTTTTTTTGTATCTTTGCAGCAAACTATTTCTAAATTGCCTATGCATTTTCCCAAAAGAAAACATATCTTATTATTGTTGTTTTGTATCTTTGGCGCGTTGAATATTTCAGCCCAGGATTTGCTGGTTCGACAAGCCACTTCCGATAAGAAATTAAGCACGACAGACTCAGTAACCTCCCACAGACGAATCGCCAAAAACATCCGAGGACATGTCTCGGATTATACAAATGTAGAGCCTTATTGCTCATGGGATAACGGTGCGGTATATGCCTATAAGGGCCAGACGCCGCCTACTACGTTCAAGATAGATTTACGCAACTTCGTGATGCCCACGCCGAGCCGCAAGATTACCAGCCGCTATGGCTATCGCGCCTCTTTCGGCCGCAATCACTACGGCTTGGACGTCAAGATTTATACGGGCGACACCATTGTAAGCGCATGGGAAGGGAAAGTGCGCGTCGTCAAGTATGAACCCAATGGTTGGGGACGCTATGTCGTCGTGCGCCATCCCAATGGCCTCGAGACGCTCTATGCCCACCTGAGCCGCCAGCTGGTAGTGCCTAATCAGGAGGTCAAAGCCGGCGAGGTCATCGGACTCGGCGGCAACACGGGCCGAAGCACTGGCAGCCACCTCCATCTGGAATGCCGCGTGCTGGGGCAGGCCATCAACCCAGAGATACTCTTTGACTTCCCCAACCAGAAAATGACCAGCGACTTTTATACATGGCACAGCGACGGGAAGGCTTCCACGAAGGGCGTTTCCCCCTATGCGGAAAAGGAGCAGAACGAAGCGGCGGAGTATGCGGAGTCTGAAAAACTCATTATGCAGCCCGACCCTTCCAAGGTGGACTACTACAGAGTAGAGAAGAACGAAACCATAGAGACCGTGGCTAAGAAACTTGGCGTGACGCAGGACTACTTGCTCAATGCCAATGGCTTGAGCCGTAAGGCAAAGCTGCGCGCAGGAATGGTGCTTAAATATTAAATAGGCAATGAGGGGAGCAGGAGCGTTCAGTCGCTCTTTCTCCCTTTGTCTTATATCATAAAAAGATGAAACGCATATTCTCCATAATCAGTTGTTTGCTGATAGTCTCGGCTCCCATCGTGGGGCAAAGCCGGCTGTCAGAAAACGTTGACTACGACGTCAGCCTCAACGGAGCGGCATCTACAAACGATGTGGCTCCCTTCTGGTTCAGTGCCGGCCGTTACGGAGTAGGCTCCACGGAGCAGTACTCCGGCTACCTCCGCGCCTCTGTCATTCGCCCCTCCGATGCCGACTCGCTGCGTCGGTGGCGCGTGGGCTATGGCCTTGACGTGATAGGAGCTGCCGGCAGTGCCACGTGCTTCAACGTGCAGCAGGCATTCCTTGAGTTCCAGTATGAAAACGCCCGCCTGAGCTTTGGCTCAAAGGAGCGCAGCATGGAACTCAAGAACGACGAGCTCTCCTCCGGCGGCATGACTTTCAGCCAGAATGCCGTGCCCATTCCGCAGGTGCGCTTCGAACTTCCCCGCTGGTGGAACATCTCCGGCAAGAGCCGCATGGTCTTCATCAAGGGCCATCTGGCCTACGGCATGCTCACCGATGGCTGGTGGCAGGAAGACCACAACGCCGGCACGCAACAGATATATTCCAAGCGTTCCCTCTATCATTCCAAGGCCGGCTACATGAAAATCGGCAACGAGGAGCGCTTCCCCCTCACCGCCACCCTCGGCCTTGAGATGGTGTGCCAGTTCGGCGGCACTGCCTACAACCTCCAAGGCCGCGGCGGCACCGACGTCACCTTCGACAAGGCCACGAAACTCAAGCAAGGTCCCAAGGCCTTCCTCGACGCCTTCATCCCCGGCGGCAGCGACGTGAACGACGGCGACTACAGTAACGTGGGCGGCAATCAGCTCGGCTCCTGGAACCTGTCCCTCGGCTGGACAGATAAACGCTGGAGCCTGCGTGCCTATCTCGACCATTTCTTCGAGGACCACTCCCAGATGTTCTGGCAGTACGCCTGGAAGGACAACCTCCTCGGCATCGTAGCCACCTTCCCCGAGAACCCCGTCGTCAGTACGGCCCTCTTCGAATATCTTGGCACGATGGACCAGAGCGGCCCCATCTATCACGACAAGACCGAGGCCCTCTCCACCGGTCTCTACGGCAAGGACAACTACTATGGCCACCACATCTACGGCGCCTATCAGCATTGGGGACAGGTGCAGGGCAATCCCCTCATACTCTCACCCATCTACAACTCCGCCGGCATCCTCTGGCCCTCCGACAACCGCCTCCGTGCCTACCATGCCGGCCTCAGCGGCGACCCATGCTCCGACATCCACTGGCGCGTGAAGTTCACCCATCTGCGTTCCCTCGGTACGTATGATAATCCCGCGCCCACGCCCCGCCATGCCACATATTTCCTCGCTGAGATAGGCTATCGTCCGCATCAGATTCCCGGCTGGGGCTTCACCCTCAGCCTCGGCACCAATGCCGGGCAGCTCATCGGCACCTCCCAGGGCGCCATGCTCACCATCAGCAAGTTTGGCGTATTCAATAAAAGAGAACATCAATGAAGCACACCTTATATATAATAGCAGCGGCAGCCCTTCTTCTTACCGGCTGCAGCAAAGCCGACGACAACGGCGATCTGGGCGGCAACTGGCAGCTCACCCCCGAGGTCTATTTCTCTGTCTATACCGACATGGCCCAGTGGCGCGACGTGACGAAGGGAGAAAAATACATGAGCCATTTCCAGCAGCGCGGCGACAGCATCATCCTCACCCTCACCGACGGTACTCCCGGCATGTATCTCAACGACGGCTCCAACGACACGCCCGTCACCGATGCCGCCCTGATGCCCGCCAACATACCCGTGCCCCAGGGCTTCGCCTACAAAGTGAAGAGCCTCACCACTTCCGAACTCATCCTCAGTGCCGAAGGAAATGAATATGTTCTCAGGAAGTATTAAGGAACAATCTCCAAGCCCCAGCCTCTCCCCGTCAGGGCTGCCTGCGGCACCATCGCATCTTACCCCAAGCCTCTCCCCGTCAGGGCTGCCTGCGGCACCCTGCCACCCCTCCCCGGTTAGGGAGGGGGGAGATACTCTCGCCAATGAAGAAAGCATTTCCTGTAATGTAATATCCCCCTCCCTAACCGGGGAGGGGTGGCAAAGTTCCGAAGGAAGTTTTGACGGGGAGAGGCAGGGGGAGAGGCTTGGGAGAGAATCCTTTGGCCTCGTCCTCGAAGGCGGGGGCATGCGCGGCATGTTCACCTGCGGCGTCATCGACGTCATGATGGAGCGCGGCATCATGTTCGACGGCCTTGTGGGCGTCAGCGCCGGTGCCGCTTTCGGCTGCAATTACAAGAGCCACCAGATAGGCCGAGCCTTGCGCTATAATCAGCGCTTCGCCGCCGACCCCCGCTATATGGGCCTGCGTTCACTCCTCACCACCGGCAACATCATCAACGCCCGTTTCGCCTACCACGTCGTGCCCACCTCCCACGACATTTTCGACGGCGAAACCTTCCGGCGCAATCCTATGGCTTTCCATCTCGTATGCACCGACACGGAGACGGGCCTCCCTGTATATCATCAACTCAGCGAAGTCAACTACGAAACCCTCGAGTGGATACGCGCCACCGCCAGCATGCCCGGCGTCAGCCGCCCCGTCCCTCTTGACGGCAAGACCCTCCTCGACGGCGGCATCAGCGACTCCATCCCTCTGCGCTACTTCCAGGAGCAAGGCTACACGCGCAACGTCGTCGTCCTCACCCAGCCCGAAGGCTATCAGAAGAAAGCCTCCTGTCTGCAGGACATGCTCCTCGCCCTCTTCGCCCGGAAATATCCCGCCGTGCGCCGTGCCATGAAGGAGCGCCCCGCCCATTATAACGCCCAGGTGCAATACGCCGAGACCGAAGCCGCCGCCGGCCGCGCCTTCATCATCCGCCCCGACGCCGACCTCAAAATCAGCCGTCTCGAAAGCCGTCCCGACCGCCTGCAGACCGCATACGACAAAGGCCGCCGCAAGGCCGAGGAACTTCTCCCCGCCCTTCGGACCTTCCTCGGTGGAAAAGATTAAAGCCATCCCCATACATTATATTTAATACGCACACACGCGCGAGGTGCATTTTATCTTACACCTCTTACACCTCTTACACCCCGCCTCTATACAAGCACGCGCCGCCAAGGACTTCCTCGGCGGCGCGAAATGTATGTATAGTTAACATTGAAAGTAGGCGGGGAAATAATTACTTTTTATTCGCATTTACAATGTTCAAAATATATTCGGCATTCAGCCAATAGCCTTTCTTGGTAACCATTCTGCCCGAAGGGGCTTCCATTGTGTCAGATTTATTGAAAAGGTTATTCTACAAATTCTATCTTTCTTACCACAATATCTTTTAGCCGTTCTTCTATTTTCTGCCAATCTTGGTTGAGGTTAATTGTGCTTATACGGATGATATGGTCGGTATGACGGTAACGGTAAGCAATGTCATAATCTTCTGTAATTGTAGGATAGATAAGTATCCCTTCTGTTTGCAAGGATTGAGGGTCATCTGGCTTTTCTTGATTGAGTACGTAACTCAATATTTGTGAAAGATGTTCTCGCCTTATTTTTCCTTGTTGTCCAAAACGTGATACGAGTGTTTGTTGATAATATTTCGCGTCAAGTATCGTTTTCCGCCCTGTTGTTGGATTGTAGAGTGTGACATCTGTCTGCATTATAGGAAGTAGGCGTGTGGATTGACCAACATCTTGAGAAAAAACCATACCGTATGGCGATAATTGGAACTCAATATTTGAACGACCTATCTCTGGAAATTCTGTACGACAATGTTGCTTACAGAAATTCATCAAGAAACGTTCGAAGAGTAAGTTCATTTTTCTCTCATCATGCGTAATATCTATGAATTCATATACACCTTTTGTTCCCTCCTTCGGAAGTAAAGACTGATGGAGTAATTGGCATAGGTGCAGAACAAAACGGTAGAATCGGTTATTCCGATGAATACGAACTCTTCCGAAAACCTCTTTAGTCAGAGAAATTCGGCTTGTTGTAGGAAACCTCCTCAAAAGTTTTTGCACACGTTCCTTATTATTAACCTCCACGCCCGCCATATGTGCAGTTTTTTCAAGGGTGGTAAAGACAATCTGATTGAGGAGTACATCGTGTGTCAATTCATCAATCTCGCATATGGTTTTTCCTTGTGGAATCTTGCCATACTTTAATGTCTCACCAATACATAGTTTTCCACGCAAGCCTTCCACTGTCTCTTGCTTGTATCGGTATTCTTGCGTTAGGCCTTGTCTTAAGAGCCTCTCTGTAGCACCAATTAACAACTGCACAAAGAGATTGGGGAGAGAATGGCATTGCTCGGCATTCACTCTCACCTTCTCATATTGCTCGGGTACATCCCATGCATAGAGTAGTAGGTAGTACAGGTTTTGTATCGGTATTTGAGAGGACATGCTTATTCTGTCAGTTCTTTACAGATTTGATTTGCCAATTCTTCATCATCAAAGCAAATTTCTCGAATGTAGGGGCAGATTTCATATTTGCAAATGGCCTCCCACCATCCGTTTGCATCATCTGTTCCATTGAAGTCACAGAAATAACTATGTCCTATTTCCATTCCTTTCCCAAGAGAACGATGGCTCCGAATAATGTCATTTGCTTTATTCAATCGCTCACAAATATCTTCAACGAAAACCTTCTCAAACTTTTTGCAAAGAAAATCGGTAAACGTTTGTCCAAACTCTGGTTCAATAGAATAGAAGGCGAAGCGGCGGCGTAAGGCATAGTCCACTATAGCCAGCGAACGGTCAGCCGTATTCATACAGCCAAGAATATAAACATTATCTGGTACATAGAATTTTTCATCTTCCGGGTCGCTGTATGTCAACTTTATGGCATATTTGGGCGAACGCTTGTTGGCCTCAATAAGCATCATCAATTCTCCCAGAATTTTACTAATGTTGCCTCGGTTTATCTCATCAATCAAGAACACAAACTTATCTTTAGGGCTCGTCTGTGCTTTCGTGCAGAACTCATAGAATACGCCATCGCGCGTTTTAAATTCGCCATTTGCCATAGGACGTATGCCCTGTACAAAGTCTTCGTAACCGTATGATTGATGAAATTGCACCATCTCAATATTTTCATCCTTAATCTCGCCTATCAGTTGGTAGGCGACTTTGCGTGCAAGGAATGTCTTGCCTACGCCTGGGGCACCTTCAAGGATAACATTTTTCTTGCGTTTCAGCAAGGCTACGATTTCGTTGAACTTTAATTCATTTATGAAGGGCTTGTCAGGGTCGGAAGAATAGGAATATGGCAATTGTGAAGAAGCCGTTGACTTAAGACCGAGACAGTAATTTAAAAAATCACGATATTTATTTATGTAACTTCTTCTGTTTTTATACTCTTTCTTTTGTTTCAAATCCCCCGACTCATTTGCGAGGCGCGTAAGTTCTTTACTAATACTATCAATAATGACAGGCGATTTTATTGAATAAGCATTTTTATAATCTGTGACATCTACAACTGCTTTGATTATTCTGTCGTCATTATCAAGGTTGGCATAATTCCTAGAACGAGTCGGTTCACTTATTTGCTTTGGAGTAGCCTCTTTATCGCTCATAAAATGGATGAAGGCCTCCTTCATCTGTTGCTCGTTTTTGTTTTCAAGACGATAAATTTCGGGAAGTATGGATTCATTATTCATAGCACTAATACTTTTGTTATCTTTATATATCTAATGGATCAAACAAGATCTAATATCTGCATAAAAAAAATAAAATGTTTTGTCATACCAAAAGGATCTACGAAATTCGCGGCATAAAAATCAACACCTTTTTATTAATCAATTATTATCAACATGACTGACAATTGGATTATTACTGAAGAAATGCTTGAAATGCTATGTCGCGAACCTAATCATGAAATGGAATTTAGACATCACATTGGTGGTTGTCTCTATTCGACTTTATGGATTTATTATGATGACAAACTTGATTTATTCTTCCTTACAGATAATCTGGAATATGATGAATGGACGAAGCAAGAATTGTTATCCTTCTATAAAAATGGCTGGTGGAGGCGTGAGGCATAGCATTTGAGATTTTTGCAAGTTCTCACTCTGTCATCAGAGAGGCGCTAATATGTGGCATGTCTTCCTCCTCAAAAAGGCAAAGTTGCCTTACCCTTTGAGCCGAAACGCGAGAATATTCTGCGATTACCTCGCATACCTCCCAATCCTTTGAAGGTTCAAGCAGCGTGAATTTTTTATTTCTTTCCTTTGTCATTGTATTGTCGGCCGCACATGCGACTTTTCGCTGCAAAATTACGAAATTCCCCCAAATTACGCAATACCTCGTAGTATAAAATTGCCCTCATTTAGTGAGACAGCCCAATAAAACGGGAAGTTTCCGGGCGAAAGAAAGGAAACATGTGAAGCAGCTTGTCGGGGTTGCGACGCGCGATGTCCTTGCCGTCAGGTAAGGGACTGTCGCCTACCTAAAGGCAGGCTTCATGGCGCGTCGATATACCAGCCATTGCGGCCTGCTTTCGCCCTGCCTTATGGCTGGCTACCTTATCTCATGCCTACGGCATTCATTTTACGTTGAATAAAAAGTAAACGGTTTTTTTTTGGGGGGGGGGAGGGGGCTGGCACAAAAAAAGCCCCTCTGCACGGGTGGTGCAGAGGGGAAGGGTAGGGGCGTTTGGCTCCGGGCGGGAGGCCTTCGCCGAGATGGCTTCAAAAAGGGTTACAGGCCGAGTTCCTTGGCGATGGCATCCACCTTCTTCTGGGCTTCGGCGCAGGCGGCGGGGTAGCACTTGGGGCAACCCATCTCGCCCTTCACTTCCATGTAGAACTTTATCTTGGGCTCGGTGCCGGAGGGACGCACGCTGACCTTGGTGCCGTCGGCGGTGTACCACTGGAGAACGTTGCTGGTGGCGGGCATGTCGAGGTCTTCTGTTGTCTGTTGTCCGTCGTCTGCTGTCTTATACTGCTTCAGCGTGCCGAAGTCCTTGGCGAGCACTACGGGGCTGCCGCCGAGCTGCGTGGGGCGCTGCTGACGGAAACGTTCCATCATGGCCTTGATTTCATCGGCACCGGTCTTGCCGGGCTTCACCACGTTGATGGTGTGGTTGTAGGAGAAGCCGTAGTCGAGGTATATCTTCATGAGGAGGTCGTAGAGGGTCATGCCCTGGCACTTGGCCCATGCAGCTATCTCGCAGATGAGACAGATGGAGGCGGGGGCGTCCTTGTCGCGCACCTTGTCGTAGGGCAGGAAACCGAAGCTCTCCTCGCCGCCGCCGATGTACTTCTGCTTGCCTTCGCTGATGGCTATCTCGTGGGCTATCCACTTGAAGCCGGTGTAGCAGTCGCGGCACTCCACGCCGTTCTTCTTGGCCATATCCATGATGAGCTCGGAGGTGACGATGGTCTTGACGAGATAGTCGGTGGGGAGTAGCTGGCCGAGTTTCTTCTTGTTCTCGATGATGTAGTAGGCGAACATGATGCAGGTCTGGTTGCCGTTGAGGATGGCCCATTCGCCCTTGTCGTCGCGGCAAACGATGGCGAGGCGGTCGGCATCGGGGTCGGTGGCCACTACGAGGTCGGCGTTGAGCTTGGTGCCGAGTTTCATACCGAGCGTCATGGCCTCGGCGTTCTCGGGGTTAGGGCTGACGACGGTGGGGAAGTTGCCGTCGATGACCATCTGCTCGGGCACGACGTTGATGTTCTGGAAGCCCCAGGAACGGAGGCACATGGGCACGATGACGCGGCCGGTGCCGTGCATGGCACTATAGACGATGTTGAGGTCGCGCTGGCGGTTGATGCTCTCCTGGTCGATGAGGGCGGTGTGTACGGCCTGGACGTATTCCCAGTCCATGTCGCCGCCGATGAGGTGGATGAGGTCGGGGTTGCCCTGGAACTTCACGTCCTCCATCTTCACGGCGTTCACTTCATCGATGATACCCTTGTCGTGGGGCTGCAGCACCTGTGCGCCGTCGCTCCAGTAGGCTTTGTAGCCGTTGTACTCCTTGGGGTTATGGCTGGCGGTAACGTTGACGCCGGCCACGGCACCGAGGTGGCGGATGGCGAAGGATATTTCGGGGGTGGGACGGAGGCTCTCGAAGAGGTAGGCCTTGATGCCGTTGGCGGAGAAGATGGCGGCCACGCTCTCGGCGAAGTCGCGTCCGTTGTTGCGGCAGTCGTGGCCCACGACTACGGAGAGTTCACCGTCCTTGGCCTCCGGGAAGGCCTTGCGGATGTAGTTGGCGAAGCCCTGCGTGGCGGCGCCCACGATATACTTGTTCATGCGGTTGGTGCCGGGGCCCATGATGCCGCGCAGGCCACCGGTGCCGAACTCGAGGGTCTGGTAGAAGGCGTCAATGAGTTCGCTCTTGTCGTCGTTGGAAAGCATGGCGCGAATGGCCTGCTTGGTCTCCTCGTCGTAGATGGGAGAGGCGAGCCAGGACTGGGCCACTTGCTCGCAGTGGTTAAGAAGAGAAATATCCATATCTTATTGTTATTTGTTGTCTTTTTTATTTATCAAGAATTAAAGAATTTAAGAATTGCGTTAGCCTTTTGAAATAGAATTTTTGGGAATTGTTGCATTCTGCAACGGAATGCCTGCGGTAGGCTTTGGGCTGTGTCCGGCAGAGCGAGGCTCTGCAATTCCTGAAAATTCAAGACCGGGCGGACATGGATAATTCCTTAATTCTTTAATTCTTGATTAAAAATATTTTCTTGATAAAAGTATTTTACACCATCGGGGTGAGGCTTCTTTTTATTTGGCCTGCTTGCATCACGAAGGTGACTTCCACCTTGTCATCAAACATAATGATGTCGGCGTCCTTGCCGCGTTCGAGGGAGCCCTTGCGGTCGTAGATGCCCATAATCTTGGCGGGCGTCTCGCTGATCATGCGGCAGGCGTCGGCCATGGGGATGTCGGTCTGCTGGACGATGGTGCGCACGAGGCGGTCCATCGTGGCAATGCTGCCGGCCAGGGCGGAGCGGTCGGCGAGTTTGCAGACGCCGTCTTCAATGATTTCATTGTCGTTGAAGGTGCGGGTGGCGTTGCTGGCGGCCACGGCGAGGGAGTCGGTGCAGAGGCACATGTGCTCCACGCCCTTGGCGTTGTAAATCATCTTCATCACCACGGGGGGCACGTGAATACCGTCGGCAATGACCTCCACGGTGAAGTCGGGGATGCTATAGACGGCCTCCACCACACCGGCCACCTTAAACTCGCGATTCTTATGCAGCGACGACATGGCGTTGGTGAAGTGCGTGGCATGGGTGGCGCCGGCTTTGTAAGCGCGGTAAACGTCCTCGGGAGCACCGGCTGTGTGGCCTATGCAAGGCACGCAGTCGGCCTTTCGGCAGGCTTCTATGAATGCTTCAGCGCCTTCAAGTTCAGGTGCTACGTCCCAGCGCTTTATGACGCCGGAGGCGAGCATACGGTTGTAGTCGGAAGGGTTAGGAGGAGTAATCCATTCGGGGCGCTGGGCACCGGCCATCTTGAGGCTGAAATAGGGACCCTCAAGGTGGAGGCCCATAATGGGGCTGTCGGGCTCGGCCATCAGTTTCTTCGTGACGGCGATGCCTTGCTCGTACATCTCTGGGGTGGAGCAGCTCATGGTGGGGTAGATGGCCGTAGTGCCGTGCTGCATGTGGGCTTCAACGGCTGTGCGGAAGGCTTCCTCTGTGCCCTCCATAAAGTCGCGGCCACCGCCGCCGTGGACGTGCAGCTCGATGCCGCCGGGCACGACGTAGCAGCCGTGGGCATCAATGATTTCTGCGTCCTTGAGAGGCAGGTCGCAGTTGGATACTTCCTTGATTCTGTTGCCTTCGATGACAACGCTGCCGCCCTCAAGCCAGCCGGTGGGCGTGAGAATGCGGCCGTTTACGATTTGCTTAAGCATAATTTTCCGTGAGATATTAGGAAGCTGGGCTTCCAAAATATAGGTTATTGACTTATCTGCCTACAAAATTACGCAAAGTTTTGCATATTTGCACAATAAAACAGGAAAAAAGTGGTTTTTACTTTAAATGAAGCACACATTATATATAATAATAGCCATTTTACTGGTCACTTCCTGCGGCTCACCCGAGAAAAGTGAGCGCAAGGGCGACCTGGCTATGGCCATCGGCGAATACTTCGAGGCCGGCACCCAATATAAGCAGGCCTACCAGCATACTTCCAACAAAGACCGTGACAACCGTGCCCGCCGCTCCTTTAAGCAGGGCGAGGCCTTCCGCCTTTATGGCTACACGGCCCGCGCCGCCGGTGCCTACCGCTCTGCCGTGCGCTACGGCTACACCGATTCCCTCACGCTCCGTCATTTGGCCGATATGCTCCGTATGCAGGCCGACTATAAGACGGCCATTCAGTTCTATACGCAGTATCTTGACTCCGTGCCTGACGATACGCTGGCCCTCCGCGGCCTGGAGGGGGCGCAACAGGCCGCTACGCTGAAGGAACGCGGCAGCGCCTACACCGTTAAACAGAGCAAACTCTTCAATTCCAATCGCTCCGACTACTGTCCCGCCCTCCTTCCCGACGGCGAGCAACTCTATTTCACGTCCAACCGCAACGCCGCCACGGGCGACGACCTCTCCAATATCACCGGCCAGAAGCTCTCCGACATCTTCTTCGCCCGCAAGGACGAGAAGGGCCGTTGGAAGCAAGTGGAACAAGTGGAAGGCTCCCTCAACTCTGCCCTCGATGAAGGTGCTCCCGCCTTCTCGCCCGACGGCAAGACCATGTATCTCACTATCTGCGAAGAGGATGCATCCTATCCCCGCATGGCCAAGATTGCCACCTCCTCGCGCTCCGACGCCTCGTGGGGTAAGCCCCAGCCGCTCAAGATTACCGGCGACACGCTCTCCTCCTATGCCCATCCCGCCGTTTCCCCCGACGGCCGCTGGCTCTATTTCACTTCCGACATGCCCGGCGGCTACGGCGGCACCGACATCTGGCGCTGCACCATCGGCAACAAGGACATCGGCACCGTGGAAAACCTCGGCCCCGACGTCAATACGCCCGCAAACGAGTCCTTCCCGGCCTTCCGTCCCAACGGCGAACTCTACTTCAGCAGCGACGGCCACGGCGGCATGGGCGGACTTGACTTCTTCCGCGCCACAGAGGACACCGTGGCCCACACTTGGACCCTTCGCCACTTGCCATACCCTATGAACTCGCAGGGCGACGACTTCGGCATAACCTTCAACGGCGAGCACAACAACGGTTTCTTCTCATCCTCGCGCAGCACCGGTGGCCGCGGATGGGACAAGATTTACGAATTTTCCTTCCCCGAGCACCCCATGACCGTCAAGGGCTGGGTGTATGAGCAGGACGGATACGAACTGCCCGCTGCCACCGTCTATATTGTCGGCAGCGATGGCACCAACATCAAGACCGGCGTGCTCTCCGACGGCTCCTTTGAGCAGCCTCTCACGCCCGGCGTGGATTATATCATCCTCGCCACGTGCCAGAACCATCTCAACGTACCGCAGAAACTCCTCACCGAAAACACGGAGGACGAGCGCCAGTACGTCCTGCAGTTCCCCCTGCCCAGCATCAACATTCCCGTCCTCGTGCGCAACGTCTTCTACGAGTTCGACAGCGCCGAGATTACCCCCGAGAGTTCCGAGGCCCTCGACCGCCTCTCCGCACTCCTCAAGGAGAACCCCAACGTCACCATAGAACTCTCCTCCCATTGCGACCTGCGCGGCGATTCCCTCTACAACCTCAACCTCTCCCAGCGCCGCGCCGAGAGCGTGGTGAACTACCTCATCAAGAGCGGCATAGATTCCGTGCGCCTCACGCCCCGCGGCTATGGCGAAGACATGCCTAAGGTCGTCAACAAGAAACTCACCGAGACATACCCCTGGCTCCACGAGGGCGACGTCCTCACACCGCAGTACATCCTCGGCACCGACAGCACGGGCCAGGCCCTCCTGGACACCGCCAAGCAGGAAGTCTGCCACTCCCTCAACCGCCGCACCGAGTTCCGCGTTCTTCGCACCACCTTCGGCCTCTTTGACGCCAACGGCAATCTCATCCCGTCGGCCCTCGTAAAGTCAGTCCAGAAGGCTGACGAGGAAGACGACGCCTTGAAACCTACAGATGACGAAGCGCTCCCCGAAGACGAGGAAGACGTAGATTTTGACTATTAGGCTTTGCCACATCAGAAAAAAATCGTATTTTTGCACAGAAATTAAATTCCACACGGGGCGTAGCGCAGTCCGGTAGCGCACCTGGTTTGGGACCAGGTGGTCGCAGGTTCGAATCCTGTCGCCCCGACAACAGAAGCAAGGCATGAACACCGTCGTTCAGGCCTTGCTTCTTTTTTGTCTCCCTGCGCCCGTGCTCGCCTGTAGCCTTCGCGCTAAAAAATTTTGATAAATTTATTCCTAATTTATGTAGCGCCGCAGGCATTCCTTCCTAATTTATTTTCAATTCATGTAGCGCCGCAGGCAACCCTTTTGTCAAAATTTTTTACAATTTATGTGCCCGT
>JAKSLT010000013.1 GCA_024401055.1 Bacteroidaceae bacterium
ACGAAATTCTTCTTTAACACAATTATCTGCCCCCAGCTTTTTTCCACTGAGCCATTGTAGGTCTTTCTGAGGACGCAGAACGTTCGTCACCATTGGGCATGGAGAGGAGTTCCAAGGTATGTGAGTAGGTCGTGAAGTGCTATACTTGGCATAATTTTCCGTGTGAATTTGTTTTGTCATTGTCTCACACGAATTATCATGAATGAGACATGAATTATTCGTTATACTTTTCCGCGTCTTTGCGCTGCGCACCTTATTATATTTAACGCGTGCGCATGTACGTACATGTTTCAAGGCGCAAAGATACGCTTTTTTGTGTTAACAGCCAAGCATTCATTAAAAAAATATTAAAATTTTAACACATTTCAAAACATTTTGCTCCATGAGGGAAGGAAAAGCGGGAAAAACGGCTTGTAAAATGCGGAAAAGACGTGAAGAGGGCGCTCGTCGGATTGTCAACATGCGGTGTAAGCACCTGACGGTTAGGGAGCTCGCATAAGACGTGCGTCGGGACGGAGAATGCCGATTTTTGTACGCTGTAGGAAAATTTTCCACATGAAGACGTGATTTTATACTTCGGAATCCACTAATTCTTCGGTGAATCCTGCGAAGCTGAACTGTTTCTTGGCGCAGCAACGATAAAGAGAGCCCTTATCGGCTGGCGCCGAGAAATAGAGCCGCCTTTTGGGCGGGAAATAACAGGCCGCTTCGCGGGAAATATTTCCAAATATTATTTCCTTATAAACTATTTCCGGCGAAGCCGCACTATTTCTTGCGCAGCAACGATAAAAAGGTTTTTGTCGGCTTTGCCGAGAAATAGATCCGCCCTGCGAGCGGGAAATAACAGGCCGCTTCGAGGGAAATATTTCCAAATATTATTTCCTTAAAAACTATTTCTGGCGAAGCAGCACTATTTCTTGGCGCAGCCAACAAGGAGAACCCCAGTCGGCTTCGCTGAGAAATAGAACCGCCTTGCGGGGGGTGTTGGCGCGGTGTGCGGCGCTTGCAACAAAAAAGGCAGGAACCTTGCGGTACCTGCCTCGCTGAGCCGATAGCCGGACTCGAACCGGCGACCCACGCATTACGAATGCGTTGCTCTACCAACTGAGCCATATCGGCGTTTTGCGGGTGCAAAAGTACAAAGAATTTGCGGCATGGCCAAACTTTTTGCGCTTTTTCTTTGTCGTAAGGTGGGGAAGTCGTGCTTTTTTTGTAACTTTGTGGCGCAAAATTAAGATTTGTCCGGCATCTATAATGAAATTTCTCCCGCAGAGGCGCAGAGGAAAGTAATAAATTCTGAACAAAATTATTTCCAGAAATTATTATTTCGGGGTGAAGCGACAAGTATTTCTCGCGGAGCGACGAAGAAGATAAGTTGCCTTCGGCAAGAAATAATAAGCTCTACGAGCTGAAATATTAAGGCCCCTTCGGGGGAAATAATAAGGACGCAAGGCACGATGCCTTGCTAACGGAAAGAAATTAAAAGAAATTATTTCCAGAATTTATTATTTCGGAGCGAAGCGACAAGTATTTCTCGCGAAGCGACGAAGAAGATAAGTTGCCTTCGACAAGAAATATAGGAATCTTCGAGCTGAAATAACAGGCTCCTTCGGGGGGGGTATCTCTCTCGCAAAGGCATAGAGGCCACAAGGCCTGCGGATGAAGAATCATTACCCCTGACCCCTTACCCTTGACCCATAACCCATAATTATATGAAACACTTTATTTCATCACTTTCCACTCTCGTGCTACTCTTCTGCGCTGCCCTCCCGGGGCATGCCGCCGAAGACCTCACCCACTATGCCAACCCCTTCATCGGCACCGCCGCCACGGGCCACACCTTCCCGGGTGCCTGCCGTCCCTTCGGACTGGTGCAGGCCTCGCCCTGGACGGGCAGTGTGGGATGGGAGCACTGCAACGGCTACACGTATAACGACCCCACCATCTGGGGCTTCGCACAGACCTGTCTCAACGGCACCGGCTGCGCCGACCTGGGCGACGTGCTCATCCAGCCCGTACAGCAGGAGAATATCAAACTGGAAGCCGCTACCGACAAGGAACCCCGCACCGGCGGTTTCCCCGCTGCCTACGACAAGAAGAGCGAGAAGGCCTGGCCCGGCTACTACGGCGTGACCTACCGGAACGGCATCCACTGCGATGCCACCGCCACGGAGCACATCGGCTGCTACCGCTTCACCTTCCCCTCCGCCACGCTGCCGCAGAACATCTACGTGGACCTACAGCACAACCCCGCATGGCGCGACAAGCAATACTTCCAGCACATCACCGCCAGTGAACTCAACTGGGACGACACGCAGACGTTGAGCGGGCACACGCAGAGCAACATCTGGCTGGAGCAGGACGTGTATTTCGTCATCCACTTCTCCAAGCCCATGACGGGCATGAAGGAGCGCCCCCTGCGCCAGGATGAGCGCGGCCGCAAGGTGCTCGTGAACTTCGCCCCCGGCGGCGAGCCCCTGGAAGTGCAGGTGGCCTTGAGCAGCCGCAGCATAGAGGGTGCGCGCAAGAACCTGCAGGCGGAGGGCGGCAAGGCCTTCCAGCAGGTGGGGGAACAGGCCCGCGGCGAGTGGCAGAAGCTCTTCGAACGCTTCCAGCTCACCGGCACGGAGGACCAGAAGGTGAGCTTCTACACCGGTCTCTACCACGCCCTTATCCAGCCCAACAACATTGCCGACTGCGGCGAGACGCCTGAATACAGCACCTTCTCGTGCTGGGACACCTACCGCGCCCTGCACCCCTTCTATACGCTGGCCTTCCCTGAGCGCGTGAGCGACCTCGTGGGCTCTCTCGTCACGCAGGGCGAACGCCTGGGCCACCTTCCCATCTGGGGACTCTGGGGCAAGGATACCTTCTGCATGATAGGCAACCATGGCGTGAGCATCATTGCCGAAGCCTACAACAAAGGCTTGCTCTCCGAGGCCGACGCCCAGCGCGCCTACAAGGCCGTGCGTCAGACACTCACCGTGAGCCACGAGCCCAAGAGCGACTGGGAACTATACACGCAGTACGGCTACTTCCCCACTGACAAGGTGGAGAGCGAGAGCGTGAGCCGCACGATGGAGTGCTCCTACGACGACTACGCCGCCGCCGTGATGGCCAAAGGTCTGGGCCTGAAGGACGACGCCAAGATGTTCGGCGAGCGCGCCAAATACTGGCAGAACGTCTTTGACCCCTCCACACGTTTCGCCCGTCCCCGCAAGGCTGACGGCACGTGGAAGGGCCCCTTCGATCCCTCCTCCGTGGGCCACGCCGAGAGCGTAGGCGGCGACTATACCGAGGGCAATGCCTGGCAATACACCTTCCACGTGCAGCACGATGTGCCCACCCTCATCAAGCTCATCGGCGGCAAGGATGTCTTCTGCCAGAAACTCGACTCCTTCTTCACCCTGCGCCTCGAGACGACGGAGAGCGACGTGACGGGCCTCATCGGTCAGTATGCCCACGGCAACGAGCCCTCCCACCACGTGGCTTATCTCTATGCCCTCGCCGGCCAGCCCGAACGCACGCAGGAAATCGTGCGCCAGGTGTGCTCTACCCTTTACGGTACCACGCCCGACGGCCTCTCCGGCAACGATGACTGCGGTCAGATGTCCGCATGGCTGATGCTCTCCACGATGGGCTTCTACCCCGTGGATCCCGTGAGCGGCGAGTATGTGCTCGGCGCCCCCCAGATGGAGCGCGTCGTCCTCCAGCTGCAGGGCGGCAAGAAACTCACCGTCGAGGCCAAGGGCCTGAGCGAGCACAACAAGTACGTGCGCCGCATCCTCTGGAACGGTAAGCCCTACAAGAAAGCTACCATCTCCCATAAACAGTTGATGCAGGGCGGAAGGCTGACGTTTGAGATGAAGAACCAGCTCTAACCCCTACAGACCCACCCCTAAACCCTCCCTAAATGGAGGGGAATGGATGCGGGGCGCTCTAGGCCGCAAATTGCACGGAGTAGGTTCTGTGCTGCGGCCGGAAGGCCGTAGCCTACAGTTTTCCTCAGCTCATCTCAACTCTCAATAATACCTATCATCTCTAATTAAATACCTCCCCCATTCAATTCCCCTCCATTTAGGGAGGGGTTAGGGGGGGCTTCTATATGTCCTACTTCCTTCTCAAAGCCGGCCGGCGCGAGCGCAAGGCCGTGGAATTGCTTACGGCTGCAGGCCTGGAGCACTACCTCCCCATGCACATGGTGGCGGAGGAAAGGCATGGTGTGCGGCGACTCGTGGAGCGACCCCTCATCAGCAATATGTTGCTGGTGCGTGCGCCGTATGAGGAGGTGAATACCTTCGTGCGGCGGCATGACTTCCTGCATTTCGCCTTCCGGAAGAGTGAAAAGGGCTTCGCCATTCTTGAGGTGCCCGACGAGGAGGTGGAGGCCTTCCGTCAGGCCGTGGAGAAAATGGGCGAAAAGCTCCGCTACTACGCCCCCGACGCTGTGGCCCTGCACCGCGGCGATCGCATCCGCGTCATCGGCGGACCGCTCCACGGCATGGAGGGCACGCTGCTGCGTGATAAAAACGAGCGCCAGCCCTGGCTCATGGTAAACTTCCCCCTGCTCGGCTGCCTCTCCGCCCGTATAGCACCAGAACATGTTCAGGTAATAAGTGAAGAGTGAAAAGTGAAGGATAAGAGCGGCGGTGACGCAAGAAAAGTGCAACGCGCGCGTATAAATAAATAAGATGAGTGGCGCAGTAGCGCAAACTGCACCGCACAAAATAGGTGGTGCGGTGCAGTTTTTTGCTATAAAATATGGGGCAAAATGCAAATTTCTTAAGAAAAGTGGCGCGCTTTGCCGTTTTTTTACTAACTTTGCGCGCTGAATGGGCGAAAATGCCCGATTCACTCCTATTGCCAATAAAATAACAACTAAAAAATAACTAAAAATCAATGGCAGCATTACAATCCATTCGCAAGCACGGTGCCATCCTTATCGGCGCCATAGGCCTTGCACTCTTTGCCTTTATTGCAGAGGAGTTTTTCCGCTCTCTCGAAACCAACAGCGCCGTGAGCAAGCAGCAGGCTGGCTCAGTGTATGGCGAGAAACTTTCCATTCAGGAGTATCAGCAGTACGTGGAGGAAGCCACCGAGATGCTGAAGATGCAGCAGGGTGTGGAAAACCTCACCGAAGAGCAGCAACAGCAGGTTCGCGACCAGGTGTGGCAGACCTACGTACAAAACAAAATCATTGAACACGAGGCCAAGAAGGCCGGTCTGAGTGTCAGCGACGAGGAGGTGCAGAACGCCCTCGTTCAAGGCACGGCTTCGAGCCTTCGCCAGTTCGTTCCCTTCGTAAACCAGCAGACGGGCCGCTTCGACTACACGGGCCTGCAGAACTTCTTTACCGAGGTTAAGAAGATGCAGGGCACCCAGATGGCCGCCGAGCAGATGGAGCAGGTGGAGATGATCAAGCGCATGTGGGGGAGCACCGAGCGCGCCCTCCGCGCCGAACTCCTGGGCCAGAAGTATCAGGCTCTCCTCATGTGTTCCTTCATCGGCAACGACGAGGCCGCAAAGGAATTCATGACCGCCGCCAACAGCAACGCCACCGCTCTCGTGGCCAGCATCCCTGCCAGCACAATCACCGACAAGGAGGCCAAGGCCAGCGACAGCGACATTCAGGAAGTGTACGACGAACTGAAGGAGGCTACTTATGTCGATAGAGAAACGCGCGACATCAAGTTTATTGACGTTCAGGTGCAGGCCAGCAAGGCCGACCGCGACGCCCTCGACAAGAAGATGGCCGAGACCTACGAGAGAATCATCTCCGGTGAAGACCTCGCAGCTGTCGTAGGCGCAGCCAACAGCGAAGTGCGCTATGTCAACGCTCCTCTCACAAAGGATGCCTTCCCCCGCGACATAGCCATGATGCTCGACAGCATCTCTGCCGGCAGCACCAAGGCTCCCTACCTCAATCCTCAGGATAACACCCTCAACATCATCCGCCTCGTCAGCAAGCAGCAGCTGTCCGACTCCATCCTCGTGCGCAGCCTCGGCGTGGGTGGCGACACCGAAGAGAAGAACCTCCAGCGTGCTGACAGCATCCTCAACGCCCTCAAGGGTGGTGCCGCCTTCAAGGCCATGGCTCAGAAGTATGGCCAGAACGGCGACTCTGTATGGGTAAGCAGCGCACAGCTCCAGCAGGGCATCATCGACGAGACCGGTGCCAAGTACATCAGCCTGCTCAACACCGCCGGCGTGGGTGAATATCAGAAGCTCGAAGCCAATGGCGCACAGATTATCATTCAGGTACTCGACCGCAAGGGCTCCGTTGAGAAGTACAACGCCGCCGTGGTGAAGGTACCCATCGATTTCAGCAAGGACACCTACAGCACCGAACTTAATAAGTTCAATCGCTTTATCGCCGCCAACAAGACTCTGGCCGACGTGGAGAAGAACGTAGGCAAGGCTGGCTACGTGATGCGCGACCTCGAAAACTTCACCAGCGACGCCAGCAATATCGGTGGCGTCAGTGATGTCAAGGAAGCCATCAAGTGGATTTTCGACGAAGCCGAAAAGGGCGACATCAGCAAGCTTTATGAGTGCGGCCAGCAGAAGGATCACCTCCTTCTCGTAGCTGTTGCCGAAGTGCATAAGAAGGGCTATCGCGACCTTAATGACAAGAACTGGAAGAGCACCTTCACCGCCCTTGCCAATAGCCGCGTGAAGAGTGAAGCCGCCTACAAGAAGCTGGCCGGCGTGAAGACCATCGCCGAAGCCCAGAAGAAGGGGGCCGTGGTTGATACGCTCTCCAACGTATCTTTCTTCAATACTCCTTTCGTGCCCAAGGTTGGCGTGCCCGAACCCGCCATCAGCGGAGCCGTGGCCAAGCTCAAGCAGGGTCAGACCGCTACCGTCAAGGGTGGCAACGGCGCCTATGTCGTTCAGGTTCTCAAGACCGAGAAAGCCGAGCAGCAGATGGATGCCCAGAACGCAAAGATGCAGGCAGCCCAGATGCAGATGCAGACGTCATTCCAGAGCCTCATGCCTGTCCTCCTGCGTAAGGCCAAGGTTGTGGACAACCGCTACAAGTTCTAGCCCAGGCGTGTAAGCCTCGTGTGCGCGCACGCTAATAATAAATAAGGAGCACCCGCGGGGCATGAAGCCTTGCGGGTGCTCTGCTCTGAATAATGTGGACGCTGCGCTTAATGTGAGTAATGTGGACGCTACGCTTAATTCATAATTCATAATTCAAAATTCTCTTGCTCCTTCAGGATGTCCTCCCCGTCATCGGTCGTGGGGCCAGCGCGCGAGAATTGCGCGACGTGCTCCGCGACGGCCGTCCCGCCCAGATACGTCTGGCGGGGCTCCACGGCAGTAGCCTGTCCGTGATGATGGCAAGCGCTATGCAGCGTGTGGAGCGAACCGTGCTCTGCGTGTTGTCCGAGCGTGAGGCGGCAGAGAATTTCTACAACGACCTTCGCCTTCTGCATGGCGAAGAGCGCACGCTGCTTCTCCCCAGCAGTTATCGCCGCGCCGTGAAGTACGGCCAGCGCGACGCCGCCAGTGAGATACTGCGCACCGATGCCGTCACGCGGCAGTTGGAAGGCGTCGTGGTCGTCACCTATCCCGAGGCGCTGGCCGAGAAAGTGCCGGCCCGCACCGACGTGGAAGACCGCAGCCTCACCCTCAAGGTGGGTGGACTGCACGACCTCACGGAGGTGGAGCAGCGCCTGTTGGAACTGGGCTTCCGCCGCACCGACTACGTCTATGAGCCCGGCGAGTATGCCGTCAGAGGCTCACTTCTCGACGTCTATAGCTTCACCAACGACCTGCCGCTGCGCATCGACTTCTTTGGCGACGAGGTGGACAGCATCCGCACCTTCGAGGTGCAGAGCCAGCTCAGCAAGGAGCAGCGTCAGGAGGTCACCCTCATCAACGCCGAGCAGGCTCTGGCCGCAAAACGTGGCGGCGACGAAGGCGTGGCACTCGTGCCCTTCACGCAGTATCTGCCGGAGGACGCCGCCGTGTTGACCGACGACCTCGCGCTGTGTCTCGACCTCGTTCAGCACACCTGCGACGAGGGTTTCTCCCACGCGGCGCAAATCACGGAGGACTGCCTCCCCGACCTGCAGCGCCTCCTCGCCACTGCCGATGAGATAGCCGCCGGAATGAAAGGTCGCCAGCTGTTGCAACAGAAACGCCTCAGCGGAGGCCGCGTGCGGGAAATCACATTCGACACAGCCCCTCAGCCGCTCTATCACCGCAACTTCGACCTCCTCAAGGGCAGCTTCCACGAATTCGTGGAGGGCGGCCTTACGCTCTGCCTCTGTGCCGACCAGCAGAAACAGCTGGAGCGCCTCCGTGAGATACTTGACGGCGTGGCCGCCTTCAAGGGGGTGGGGCAGACACTCCACGCCGGCTTCATTGACCGCCAGGCGGGCCTCTGCCTCTTCACCGACCACGAAATCTTCGACCGCTACCACCACGCCCCGCTCCGCACCGACGAGGCCCGCAACGCCAAGATGGCGCTCTCGCTGAAGGAACTGATGCAGTTTGAACCCGGCGACTACGTGGTGCACGTGGACCACGGCATCGGGCAGTTCCAGGGCCTCGTGCGAGAGCCCGGCCCCGACGGCAAGATGCGCGAGAGCATCAAGCTCGTTTACAACCGCAACTCCATCGTCCTCGTCAGCATCCACGCCCTCCACAAGCTCAGCAAATACAAAGGACGCGAGGGCGAGGCCCCGCAACTCAGCACCCTCGGTACGGGGGCTTGGGAGCGCATGAAGGAGCGCACCAAGAGCAAACTCAAGGACATTGCTCGCGACCTCATCCTCCTCTATGCCCGCCGCTGCGAGAGCCCCGGCTTCGCCTTCTCCCCCGACTGCTCGCTGCAGACGCAGCTCGAGGCCTCCTTCGCCTATGAGGACACCCCCGACCAGCAGGTCGTCACGCAGCAGGTGAAGGAAGACATGGAGCGCCGCCGCCCGATGGACCGCCTCGTGTGTGGCGACGTGGGCTTCGGCAAGACCGAAATCGCCGTGCGCGCCGCCTTCAAGGCAGCCTGCGACAGCAAACAGGTGGCCGTGCTCGTGCCCACCACCGTGCTGGCTTTGCAGCACTACCGCACCTTCCGCGACCGCCTCCGCGAGATGCCCGTTCGCGTGGATTACCTCAGCCGCGCCCGCTCCTCCAAGGAGACCAAGCAGATACTCTCCGACCTCGCCGAGGGTCGCATCGACATCCTCGTGGGCACCCACAAGCTCATCGGCAAGGCCGTGAAGTTCAAGGCTCTCGGCCTCCTTATCATCGACGAGGAGCAGAAGTTTGGCGTCAGCGTGAAGGAGCGCCTGCGCCAACTGCGTGCCGACGTCGATACCCTTACGCTCAGTGCCACCCCCATCCCACGCACGCTGCAGTTCTCCCTGATGGGAGCCCGCGACCTCAGCATCATCCAGACGCCGCCCCAGGGCCGCTATCCCATACAGACCGAGGTACACACCTTCTCCGCCGAAGTCATCGCCGAAGCCATCAACTTCGAGATGTCGCGCTCGGGACAGGTGTTCATCGTCACCCATCGCATCAGCCAGCTTGAGCATCTGCGCGAACTCATCGCCAAGTACGTCCCCGACGCCCGCGTCGCCGTGGGCCACGGCCGGATGTCGCCCGAGCAACTGGAGAAAATCATCATCGGTTTCACCGACTACGAGTACGACGTGCTCCTCTCCACCACCATCGTGGAGAACGGCGTGGACATACCCAACGCCAACACCATCATAATCGACAACGCCCACCACTTCGGCCTCTCCGACCTCCATCAGATGCGCGGTCGCGTGGGCCGCAGCAACCGCAAGGCCTTCTGCTATCTTATGGCGCCGCCCCTCTCCGCGCTGCCCGATGATGCCCGTCGCCGCCTGCAGGCTATCGAGAACTTCTCCGACCTCGGTGCCGGCATCCACATCGCCATGCAGGACCTCGACATCCGCGGCGCCGGCAACCTCCTCGGCGCCGAGCAGAGCGGCTTCATCGCCGACCTCGGCTACGAAACGTATCAGAAGATTCTCGCCCAGGCCGTGGCCGAACTGCGCGTAGAGATGGCCGAGGCCGCCGAACTCCCTATGCCCCAGCAGGGCGGCGAGCGCGATGCCTCCGACTTCGTGGACGACTGCCAGTTCGATACCGACCTCCCCGCCTTCCTCCCCGAGACCTACGTCCCCGGCAGCAGCGAGCGCATGCTCCTCTATCGCGAGCTCGACGGCCTTCAGGCCGACACGCAGGTAAAAGCCTTCCGCCAGCGCCTCGAGGACCGCTTCGGACGCCTCCCCGACGAGGCAGAAGGGCTCCTTTCCGTCGTGGCCCTGCGCCGCATGGGCCGGCAACTGGCCGTGGAGCGCCTCACACTCAAGAAAGGCACCCTCGTCCTCAACTTCGTGGCCCAGCGCGACAGCGCTTTCTTCAAGAGCGCGGCCTTCAGCGGCGTGATAAACTTCGCCATGCAGCATTTCCGCCGCTGCAAGATTGATGAAGGCAAGGAGCGCCTCCGACTCATGATAAACAACGTAGATAGCCTCCGTCAGGCCGTGGAACTCCTTAACGTCCTCAGGGCTTCCTGATGCTGCCGGCCCGCTATATTTTCAATTCCAATACCATCAACCCAAACTTCATCTCATGCCCCATCCCCTGCCCACCACCCCCGAAGAACTGGCCGACACCCTCGTCTGGTTCAAGTCCCACATGGCCGAACTCCCGCAGGAGCTCGAAATCCTGCCCGGTGTCGTAGCGCGGGATTTGCCCACCACCGTGCAGAAGTATCTTGAATTGGCAGAGAGAACAGCCGGCAACAACACCTATTTCGGCCAACTCTCCCATCTCGTGGCCATTCGCCGCAAGATAGAAGGCCGTCAGGGCGGCACCGATGCCCGGTAAACCGCTGCCGGCCGCGGAAAAACCTTCTTTCCCAGCATACTAATCAATAAAACCTATATTATGGAACTCAGTGAACAAGAACTGGGCCGCCGACAGGCCCTTGCCGCCCTGCGCGAGCTGGGCATCGACCCCTATCCCGCAGCAGAATTTCCCGTGAACGCCTATTCCGACGAGATTCGTGCCAGTTTCGTAGATCTCCCCACCACCACCGACGAGGAAGGCAACGAAGTGCCCGGCGTCGCCACGCCCGAGAACAGCCGCCAGGTCATCGTGGCCGGCCGCATGATGAGCCGCCGCGTCATGGGTAAGGCCTCCTTCTCCGAACTCATGGACTCCCGCGGCCGCATACAAATCTATGTGCAGCGCGATGCCATCTGTCCCGACGAGGACAAGACCCTCTACAACGTGGTATATAAGAAGCTCCTCGACCTCGGCGACTTCATCGGCGTCCGCGGCTACGTCTTCCGCACCAAGACCGGCGAGATAAGCATCCACGCCCAGGAGCTCTGCCTCCTCTCCAAGAGCCTCAAGCCCCTTCCCGTGGTGAAGACCGATGCCGACGGCAACGTTTACGACGCCTTCTCCGACCCCGAACTCCGCTACCGCCAGCGCTACGTCGATCTCCTCGTCAACGCCGGCGTGAAGGACACCTTCCTCAAGCGTGCCACCATCCTGCGCACCATGCGTCAGGTGTTCGACGAGGCCGGCTTCACCGAGGTGGAGACCCCCATCCTCCAGCAAATCGCCGGCGGCGCTGCCGCACGCCCCTTCATCACCCACCACAACACGCTCGACACCGACATGTACCTACGCATCGCTACCGAGCTCTATCTCAAGCGTCTCATCGTGGGCGGCTTCGAGGGCGTGTATGAAATCGGCCGCAACTTCCGCAACGAGGGCATGGACCGCAGCCACAACCCCGAGTTCACTTGTATGGAGCTCTATGTCTCCTACAAGGACTACAACTGGATGATGACCTTCACCGAGCAGTTGCTCGAAAAGATATGTCTCGCCGTCAACGGCACCACCGAGGTGCAGATTGGCGACAACGTCGTCAGCTTCAAGGCCCCCTACCGCCGCCTTCCCATTCTTGACGCCATCAAGGAAAAGACCGGCCACGACCTCTCCGCCATGTCCGAGGACGAGATGCGCAAGATAGCCAAGGGCCTCGGCGTGGAAGACACCGACAAGATGGGCCGCGGCAAACTCATCGACGAAATCTTCGGCGAAACCTGCGAGGGCACCTTTATCCAGCCCACCTTCATCACCGACTATCCCGTGGAGATGTCGCCTCTGACGAAGATGCACCGCTCCAAGCCCGGCCTCACCGAGCGTTTCGAACTTATGGTCAACGGCAAGGAACTGGCCAACGCCTATTCCGAGCTCAACGACCCCCTCGACCAGGAGCAGCGCTTCATCGACCAGATGAAACTCGCCGACAAGGGAGACGACGAGGCCATGGTCATCGACCACGACTTCCTGCGCGCCCTTCAGTACGGCATGCCTCCCACCTCCGGCATCGGCATCGGCATCGACCGCCTCGCCATCCTCATGACCGGCCAGAGTAGCATCCAGGAAGTGCTCCTCTTCCCCACCATGAAGCCCGAGGTGAAGTAGTCCCGGCAACCATTTTCGCTCTCATCGCGTCCTCTCTGTCATTTCCGCGCCCTTTAACGCGCAGAAATGCCAACGGATGCCCCTCTTTTTACCCGCTGCAAGCCTTGCAAGACCACTTCTGCAAGGCTTGCAGCGTTTTTTTCTTGTGCATGCGGCGCGTAATGTTTATTTTTGCGGACGTAAGTCAATTTTAGGAGACGATAGCAATTTTGCACGTCATCTTTTTTATCAAGAATTAAAGAATTAAGGAATTTTTATCGTGTTCTGATAATGAATTTTTAGGAATTACGCAGTGCTGGAGCACTGTTGAATTGTTGCCCGCAGGAATTCCGCTGCATCAGGCAGCTAATTCAAAAGAATTCCAGGCAGAAGGCTAACGAAGTAATTCTTAAATTCTTTAATTCTTGATAAAAATAAAAGACAGATAGCTTTGTGCCAAAAAGTATATCATTATCAAAATATAAACAAAAACAGCCCTATGAAAAAGCCCAACGACCCCCTCCCGCAAAACGCCAATGACGACCTCCTCGTGGACATGTTCCCGCCCGTGGAGGACAAGAGTGCCAACATCATCAAAGTCATCGGCGTAGGTGGCGGCGGCAGCAACGCCGTGGCCAACATGTTCAACGAACACCCCACCGGCGTGCGCTTCGCCGTCTGCAACACCGACTCCCAGGCCCTGTCCCACTGCCCCGTGCCCGTGCGCGTGCTCCTCGGCACCGAAGGCCTCGGCGTAGGCGGTGTGCCCGAGAAGGGACAGGAGGCCGCCGAGCGGAGCCTTGAAGCCACGCAGGGCTTCTTTGATGAAACCACGCGCATGGTGTTCGTCACGGCCGGCATGGGCGGCGGCACCGGCACCGGTGCAGCCCCCGTCATTGCCCGTCAGGCCCGCGAGCGCGGCATCCTCACCATCGGCATCGTCACCCTGCCCTTCGCCTTCGAGCGCCGCAAGCGCATCAACAAGGCCCTGAAAGGTCTCATCCGCCTCCTTGAAACCGTGGATGCCCTCCTCGTCATCAACAACGAGCGCCTCCTCCAAATCTATGCCGACGGCTGCACCACGGCCATCGAAGCCTTCAAATGTGCCGACGACATCCTTTCGCGCGCCACCCTCAGCATTGCCGAAATCATCACGGTGGAGGGCATCATCAACCGAGACTTCTGCGACGTTCAGTCCACCATGCGCGACGGTGGCTCCGCCATCATCAGCGTAGGCCACGGCACGGGCGAGGGACGTATATTCCGCGCCATGCACGACGCCCTCAACTCGCCCCTCCTCACCGGTGTGCGCATTGAGGATGCCAAGCGCCTCCTCTGCATCGTCTATACCGGCGAAGAGTCGCCCGTGTGCATCAACGAGTTCAATGATTTGCAGGACTTTATGGAGGGCCTCTCGCCCGATGTGGAGTTTATCTTCGGTCTCTATCCCGACCCCGAACTGGGCGACGAGGTGAAGGTCAGCATAGTGGCCAGCGGCTTCGACGACGACTTCCCTGCCGACGTGGACGGCCTCTATGAAAAATACTATGGCGCCGCCCTCACCTCGTCCACAGCCCCTGGCTCTGCCGCAGCATCTCCCGCCCCCACCGCTGCTTCCGCTCCCGCCGCCCCAACTGTTCCTGCCGAAAAGCCTTCCGCTCCCGCCAATACCCCCACTGCTCCTGCCGAAAAGCCTTCCGCTCCTTTGGCTCCCTCTACACCCTCTGTGCCCGGCCACCCCACATGGACCGACCGCCTCGCCCACTACATTACCCGCATCTTCGAGGAGGAATAAAGCGCCGCGTCTCCCTTCTACTGCCCTCTTCTCCGCTTTCCGTGTCGTGACCACGGCCGTGGTCATCGTTGACCACCTCCGTGGTCATCGTTGACCACCCGGGTGGTCAGAGTTGACCACACCCGTGGTCAAGGTGCTGGGTCGGGGAAAGGAAAAATTACAACGGCGTTTTTTGAAATTCTTTCCTCGCTTAATCGTAACTGCAACCTTCGTTTTTAGTTATTGGACAGGTCAGGCGATTATAAAAATCGCGTCCTTTCGGCCGGAAAACCCAAGAAAAGCAGCGTTTCTCTTGGCTCTTCGCTTGCTTTTTTGTACTTTTGTGGCGGAATAATGCTTGTTGTCAAGCGCAGATACGCCTACCATGAAATTGTTCAAATGGCTCTTCGGAGGCAGTAAATATAAGAATGTGCGCGACCGCGGCAAGGGCGTGGCCATCATCGGCAGCGGCTCGTGGGCCACGGCCGTGGCCAAGATTGTGCTGGCCAAGGAGGACGAAATCACTTGGTACATGCGCCGCCAGGAGGCTATCGACGCCTTCAGGCGCACGGGCCGCAACCCGGACTATCTCTCGCAGGTGCCCTTCGACGTGGACTGCATTCACTTCACGCGCGACGTGAACGAGGCCATCGCTACGTGCCACACCATCATCTTCGCCACTCCCTCGCCCTACCTCAAGCCTACCATCAAGGACCTTGACGTCAGCCTCAAGGGCAAGTTGCTCGTGTTTGCTACCAAGGGCATCGTGCCCGATGAGAACCTGATACTGACGGACTACTTCGAGCAGGAGTTTCAGGTGCGCCCCAGCAATATGTGCGTGCTTTCGGGCCCGAGCCATGCCGAAGAGGTGGCGATGGACCGCATCACGTATCTCACGGTGGCCTGCACGGACCTGCACATGGCGGAGAAGATATGCGAGCGCCTGCAGAGCGACGTGGTGAGGCTGACGCCCAGCAACGACGTGCGGGGCGTAGAACTGGCGGGCGTGCTGAAGAACATATACTCGGTGGCCGCGGGCGTGTGCCACGGCCTGGGCTACGGCGACAATTTCCAGGCCGTGCTCATGAGTACCGCCGCGCGTGAGATGCAGCGCGTGCTGGCGGCGGTGAACGGCGTGCCCCGCAATATCTGCGACAGCGTGTATCTGGGCGACCTGCTCGTGACGGGCTACAGTAACTTCTCGCGCAACCGGCAGTTCGGCACGATGCTCGCGCAGGGCTATTCCATCAAGGCCGCGCAGACGGAGATGAAGATGGTGGCGGAGGGCTATTTCGGCGCTGCCTGCATGATGAAGATGAACGAGACGCTGCGCGTGCCCACGCCCATCGTCGATACCGTCTATAACATCCTCTATCGCAAGGTGCCGCCCCGCGAGGCCGTGGAGCGCATGACGCAGTTCTTCGGAAAGTAGGCGCCGCGCGGAGAAAGGAAAAAGCACCGCCGGAAAACTTCAAGTGAGGTTTTCCGGCGGTGCTTTTTGTGACGCAATCGCTGCGACCGACGCAGAAAAGGGCGATTGCGCGCCGCGCGCTTACCGCAGCACCTTGCGCATGCCGCCCGGCGTGGGCTGGATGTAGAGGCCGTGGAGACTCCCCCGCTCGCCGTTAAAGGAGGATGCCTTGACGGGACGGCCGGTGAGGTCGTAGGTGGCGGAGGTCTGGCGGCTGCTGTCCGCAGTCACGCCGGCGACGCCCTCGTACTGGCCGGCGGGGATGCCGGAGAAGCGGAGCTTGTGGGTGAAGGTGCCGGAGGTGGGGCAGAGGTACTGGTCGATGGTGCCGGGGCCGCAGGAACCGTTGCCGAGGCCGCGCTGGAGATAGTCGAAGCAGGCGAAGGTGATGTCGGGGTCGGCAACGAGGTCGTAGGTGTGGACGGTGCCGGTGAGGAACTGCGACTGGTCGTAGTGGGAGAGGGAGAAGGCCACCTGGCCCTCCGTCTGGATGCGCAGGGCTTCGTCTGCGTCGTTGCTGAGGTAGAACTCGCGCAGGTCGAGACGGTTGCCGTTGCTCTGCGGATGGATGTAGTTGGCTTCGAAAAGGTCGGTGACGGTGGTGCGGTAGCGTCCCATGTAGGAGCCCGTGCAGCGGTCGGTGTAGTTTTCCCACGGGCCGCGGCCGAAGTAGTCAACGTTCTCAAACTGACCGGGAAGCTGCATGTCGAGACCGATGCGGCGGAGGTCATCCTTGACGAGCGTGTACTCCACGGCCATGTCCAGTTCGCCGGTGGCGTAGAGCGTGTAGTTGATGACGTAGTTGCACTCGTCGTCCTGCACGGTCTGGGTGAAGGTGGCCGTCATGCCGTCGTCGGAGATGACAGGCTTGGAGCGCTTGGCGGAGGAAATCTCGGCCGTGCGGGTGCCGAAGACATGGCTACCGTAGGGACTCTCGTTTTCTATCCATCGCACGTTGCTGTAGATGGGCTGCTTGAAGGAGGGATTGTCGATGAGT
The DNA here is from genome assembly GCA_024401055.1 of Bacteroidaceae bacterium. Classification (GTDB taxonomy): domain Bacteria; phylum Bacteroidota; class Bacteroidia; order Bacteroidales; family Bacteroidaceae; genus Alloprevotella. The sequence goes on from JAKSLT010000013.1 coordinate 16,717, forward strand.
GTCACGCCGTGGGAGATGAAGCGGGTGATATATCCGGCGTAGGCCACGGAGAGGTCTGTCTGGTCGTTGAAGATGCGGACGGTGGTGGAGCCTGTGGCGGTGAGGGGCTGCGTGCCGGCGGGACAGGTGATGGCGGGCAGGGCAGGGGCCGTCTCGCTCACCACGAGCTGCTCGGAGGCCTGGGCATAGCCCTTCTTGGCGTAGGGCTGGTCGGCGAGGAGACAGAGCTCGACGTTGATGTAGGCCGTGCCGTCGGGGACGTTGGCGGGCGTGACGTAGCCCGTGCTGTTGGGGGACACGGAGGGCAGCGCGCACTCTTCCGTGCCGAGGCTGCGGCCGTCGGCGTCGAGGTATTCCAAACGGGCGGAGAATAGGTCGCGCAGGTTGGCGAAGGCATTCTTGCTCTTGATGCTCAGGCGGGGAGTGCCGGCAGTGGTGGGCTTGTAGGTAATCTCGGCGGGCTGATAGACCTTCTTCACCTCCGTGAGCTTGGCCGACCACTTGCGGGAGGGGGGCAGGATGCCGTTGTTAAGGAAGTTGCCCTGATGGGGGCCGGGCATGTCGTAGCCGCTGACGTAATAGGGGAAACCGTTCTTCTCAAGCGTACCCTTCTTCACGGCTTCGGGGGCATAGATGCTCTGGTCCACCCAGTCCCAGATGCAGCCGCCGATGCCGGACTTGCTGCCCTCGATGATGTTCCAGTATTCCTTGAGGTTGCCCACGGCGTTGCCCATGGCGTGGGCGTATTCGCAGGTGAAGAAGGGGCGTGAGGAAGTGGAAGTGCCGCTCGTAATGGTGCCGATGGTGGGGTACATCACACTGTGGAGGTCGCTGATGTTAGCGCTTGAGGGAGAGTTGCCGGAGCAGTAGTGAATGGGTCGGGCGTCGATGGCGCGCACGGCGGAGTAGGCGGCCTCGAGGTTGGCGCCGCTGTAGCCGCTCTCGTTGCCGAGGCTCCAGAAGATGACGGAGGCGTGGTTGCGGTCGCGGCGCACCATGCGGAGGGTGCGGTCGAGCCACTGGGGCTGCCATGTGGGGTCGGAGGTGATGGTGCCGCCGTTGTTCCAGTTCATGTGGCACTCCACGTCGGCCTCGTCCATCACGTAGATGCCGTAGTAGTCGAACATGGCGTACATCTTGGCCTGGCGGGGATAGTGGCTGGTGCGCACGGTGTTCACGTTGGCCTGCTTCATGAGGGTGATGTCCTTGAGCATATATTCCACGTCGATGGCGCGGCCCTTCGTGGGGTGCGTGTCCTGCGTATTGACGCCGCGGAAATAGACGCGCTTGCCGTTGATGAGCACCTGGCTGTTCTTGATTTGGATATCGCGGAAGCCGTACTTCGTCTGGAAGGCCATCTCCTCGTTGCCGCTCTCGTCGCGCTGGCTGAAGAGGAGCGTGTAGAGCACGGGCTGCTCGGCGTTCCAGAGTTGGAGGCCGGAGAGTTCCTCGGTGGTGAGGGTGGCGGAGAGCGTCTTCTCGCCGTCGGCAAGAGAAAAGTCCTTGCTCCACTGGCCCACGGTGGTGCCGTCGGGGGCGAGGAGGGTGACGCCCACCTGCTTCTTGGCGGCCTTGCCGTCGGGGTTGGCCATCTCCATCTGTACGGAGAGCGTGCCGTTGCGGTAGGTCGTGGCCTTGAGGTTAGCCGTGATAATGTGGTCGCGCAGGAAGGTGCGGGGCACGGCGTAGAGATACACGTCGCGGTGGAGGCCCGACATGTGCCAGGCGTCCTGACCCTCCAGGTAGGAGCCGTCAGTCCAGCGGATGACCTGCACACATATATTATTATTTCCCGTGCGCACGTAGGAGGAGATGTCGAACTCGGCGTCGTTGTTGGCGCCCTGCGTGTAGCCCACCTTCTCGCCGTTCACCCATACGAAGGCGCCGCTGTAGAGGCCGTCGAAGTGGAGCATTACGCGCTGCTTGTCCCAGCCGGCGGGCAGGGTGAAGTTGCGGCGGTAGGAGCCCACGGGGTTGTCGTCCACGTTCCCCACCTTGTTCTTGATGTAGGGCGGGTTGTCCTCGAAGGCGTAGTTCACGTTGATATACATCGGCTTGCCGTAGCCGGCCATCTCCCAGCAGCCCGGCACCTCGATGTCGGCCCATGAGGAGGCGTCCACGTCGTCGCCGTAGAAGTCGTTGCGGGGACGGCGCTCAGGACTGGCGGCGTAGCGGAACTTCCACGTGCCGTTGAGCGAGAGGTAGGAGGTGTTGGCCGTCGGCGTGAGCCAAGGCTTGTCAAACACCTCGGCGTCGGCCTTCAGAGCCGTCGTAGAGGGGTAGGGGATGAAAGTGGCGTGGGGGGCCTCCTTGTTGACGCCGAAGATAGTCTGGTTCTCCCACTCGTTGGTGCTGCCGACGGGGGCCTCCACGTTTTTCAGCGTGAAGACGGAAGCCTTGGCGGCGTCAGAAGTGAAGCGCACGCGGTCGCCGCTCACCACCTGCAGGTAGTATTTCCCGCCCGAGGTGAGGGACATGCGGTATTCGTGCTTGGAGCCCACCTGCTCGAAGGTGCAGCACTGCAATGTGCTGGCGGGGCTGGTGATGCCGAGCACGGGCACGGACAGGTCGTTGGGATAAATCGTCAGCGACATGCCTACGCCGGCGTTTTCCACCACCAGAGCCTCGTCGCTGCGCTCGCTCGCGATGAGGTGCCAGATTTGCAGGCGGTTGCCGTTGTCATAGGTTTGGCCGATGATGGCCGCGTTGTCGTCCTTGCTGTCGGCGGCCAGTGCGAGGCCGGTGGCCTTGTCGCGCATGACGAAGTAGCCGCTGGACACGGGGTAGTCTATCTCGCCGGGCTCGGTGTAGTTCTCAAAGCGGAAGTATGTCTCCTCGCCCTCGACGCCTTTCTGCAAGCAGAGGTCATTGCCGGAGGTGCGTGTCAAGACGCGGCTCGCGTCCTTGCCGTCGAGGATTTGGTAGGTGTCGCTCTGGCCTTCCACGGCGCGCAGGGAGAACTTCTCGTTGTCGGCAGAGTTGAAGCTCCACATCACGGGCTTGTAGTTGTTCGTGGGGGCCTTGTCGATGGCTTGCGAGTTGTCGAGGCCACTGCGCAGGTACACCACGTCGCCGGCGCCGAAGAACATCCACGACTGGCCTTTGCTCAGCACAGACTCCTTGGCCAGCGTCACGGGCGTGTTGTTGGCGGCGTTGTCGCCGTTGCTGATGACGAGGTTGGAGCTGACGTGGCGGATGCGGTAGAGCTTGCCGCTCTGGGGCGTTACGGCCAGCGCCGACGTTGCTGCACAGAGGCAGAGGAGATAAAAGAGAAGTCTTTTCATTCGTGTTTTGGGTTGTAGGGCTTTCTATGTAAATTACAGGGATTCCGAAGTAAACGTCATAGGCAGAAGCTCGCCCACGCTGTCGATGCAGTGCACGCCCTCGGTGCAGTAGAGCAGTATGCGTATGGGGCCGAAGCGGTGCTCGGCCTCGGCCAGGGCTTGACGGCACATACCGCAGGGCGCCGTGGCCTCGGAGGTAAATTCTCCGCTGGTGTCGCGGGCGGCGATGGCCAGCACCTTGATGCCCACGCCGGGGTAATGGGCGCCGGCGTAGTGCATGGCCGTGCGTTCGGCGCAGCAGCCTACGGGGAACGAGGCGTTCTCCTGGTTGGAGCCGCACACGGTCTCGCCGTTCTCAAGCAGTAAGGCGGCGCCTACGCAGAAGTGCGAGTAAGGTGAATAACTGGAGTAAGTGGCTTTCTTGGCCAGCTCAACGAGCCGGCTCTCTTCAGGCGTGAGCTCTTCCATAGTGAGCACACGCACTTGTGTTGTAAGCGTGTATTCTCTCATTTTTCTTTCTTGTCGTATTTCAGTTTGCGTTGATAGAACTTATACATCTCTTCGTTGCCGTCCAGCCTCGCTTGCTCTATGTCCACGCTGTCCATCAGCAGGATGCCCTGCCGTCGGGCGGTGAGGGCCAGCGGGTGCTGCCGGCGCATATTCTTGATAATGGTGCGCGCCTTTTCTGTGCTGTCTGTCGCCAGTGTCTCGCGCGCCTCTGCCAGCATCACGGCGGCAGCGGCCTCGTCGGCTTGCCGTGCCTTGCTCTGGTTGCTCTCGGTCTGCTTCTGGCATGCTCCAGTCAGGCCCATCGTGAGGCATAGCAGTCCGCACACGGCCGTCAGCCCCATCTTCCGCGCTTTCTCGCGCAGCAGGGTCATCAGCGGCTCACGTTCGTTGGGCACGTCGCCGTCGAGCACGGCGTTCTTGAGTGTCTCTTTCAGCGTCCCCACCACGGGTGAGGGCTTCAGTCCGAACATTTCCATAATCTCGTTACCGTCTATCACGGGCTGCAGCAGGCGGCGGTAGTCGCGCACTTGCAGGTCGGCCAGTTTCTCTCTCACGAGGCGGAAGTTCTCCAGGAAGTTCTGTTTCTTCTGTTCGTTCTTGCTCGTGATGTCGGCCTCGCATAGCGTCATCAGGTCGTCAATGTCGTCGCCCGCCTCAAAGAGGAGCCTGCGCACGGCGCTGTCGGTCACCTCCTCATCGGCGATGGCCTGCGGCCGCATGTGCATTCCCACGAGTTTCTCCACGTATTTCATACGCTCGTCCATGGGCAGTTTCAGGCGGCGGAAGATGCCTTTCACCATCTTTTCGCCCAGGTAGTTGTGGTTGTGGAAGGTCCATCCCAGCGCGGGGTCCCAGCGCTTGCTCTTCGGCTTGCCAATGTCGTGCAGCAGGGCGGCCCAGCGCAGGAAGAGGCGGTGGTCGTCCACGCTTATGGCCTCGTGGCTCAGGTTGTCGAGCACCTCCAGCGTATGGTGGAAGTTATTCTTGTGGGCGCGTCCGCCGCGGGTCTCCACCACGTCGAGCGCCGTCACCTCCGGCAGGATGATGTCCAGCAGGTCGGTGCTGTAGAGGTCCAGGAGTCCGCGCGAGGGGTAGGCGGCGGCCAGCGTCTTGTTGAGTTCGTCGATGATGCGCTCCTGCGAGATGATTTTCAGGCGCTCGGCATTGCGGCGCAAGGCGTCGAACGTCTCCTGCTCTATGACGAAGCCCAACTGCGTGGCGAACCTCACGCAGCGCATCATGCGCAGCGGGTCGTCGCTGAACGTTATGTCGGGGTCGAGCGGTGTAGAGATGACGCGTTCTTCCAGGTCGCGCACGCCGTCGAAGGGATCCACCAGTTCGCCGTAGCGCTCCCTGTTGAGGCACACGGCCATCGCGTTGATGGTGAAGTCACGCCGGTTCTGGTCGTCCTCCAGCGTGCCGTCCTCCACCACGGGCTTGCGGCTCCCGCGGTCATAACTTTCGCGGCGGGCCCCCACGAACTCCACCTCCTGCCCCTTCCAGTGCACCTGCGCGGTGCCAAAGTTGCGATAGACGCTGAGGTGGGCGCCCTTTCCCAGACGCTTGGCGAAGGCCTCCGCCATCTCGATGCCGGAGCCCACCACCACCACGTCGATATCCTTGCTGGGACGTTCCAGGAAGAGGTCGCGCACGTAGCCGCCCACCACGTAGCATTCCATTCCCAGTTCATCAGCGGTGGCGCCGATATTCTGGAAAATCTTGCCGGCGAGCAGTTGCTTGAAGTCCTGTTGTGTGAGTTTTCTCATCGCGTATGCGCTATAACATGCGCTGCAAAGTTACGAAAAAATCGGCATGTAGTAGCCCTTTCATGCGAAAATAATGCAAAGGAGACGGCATTATGCCTTGTCATCAGCCCATTGCGAGGACTTTTCTCCCTCATTCTGTAAACTTTCCGGCCGGCTCCGCAAGCTTTATCTCCGACCCTCTCGTCATGGCCACAGCTGTGACGCATACTTAGCCACAGCTGTGACGCATACTTGGCCACAGCTGTGACGCATACTTAGCCACAGCTGTGGCCAAGATGACTGAAAGGGAACTAAGAACAAGCCCTCCTGCCCGACGTTCATGCGAGAGGCGGGAACAGCGCCCCCGTTCCCGACAAATTTCCGCCGGTTTCCCGGAAAGACCTCGGGAGGCGTGGCCGCACGGCCTGTTGTCGGCAGTCTTGCCACCTTAACCTTGCAAAACGCGGCGGGAGCGGGCGCGGCGTCGCAAGTATCGCGCTTTTCGCGCGCGTATATTATATATAATGTGTAAATTTGCAAGCGCGCGTTGTATGCGCATGGTAAATGACGCCGTGAAAACAGGTAACAAAAACATATAATCGGGAGTCCGCGCGACTCCCTCCCGCAAAAAACATGCAAAACATACAGATTGAACTCCAGAAGGCCGAGCAGTTTCTCGCCCCTGGCAGTGTGGAGGCTCTCAAGCCTCAAGTAATGGCCGCCCGTGCGGCTCTCGAGAGTGGCCAGTGCGCCGGTAACGATTTCCTCGGCTGGCTGCATCTGCCCACAAGCATCACCCCCGAATTCCTCTCCGAGATTAAGGCTTGCGCAAACACCTTGCGCGAACTGTGCGACACCATCGTCGTGGCCGGCATCGGCGGTTCGTACCTCGGCGCCCGCGCCGTCATCGAGGCTCTCGGCAACAGCTTCAGCTATCTCACCAACAAGGGCGAGAATCCCGACATCCTCTTCGCCGGCAACAATATCGGCGAGGATTACCTCTGCGAACTCACCACGTATCTCCGCACCCGTCGTTTCGGCGTCATCAATATCTCCAAGAGCGGCACCACCACCGAGACCGCCCTCGCCTTCCGCCTGCTGAAGAAGCAGTGTGAGGAGCAGCGCGGCAAGGAAGAGGCACGCAAGGTCATCGTGGCCATCACCGATGCCAAGCGCGGTGCCGCCCGCACCACCGCCGACAAGGAAGGCTACGCCTCCTTCATCATCCCCGACAACGTAGGCGGCCGCTTCAGCGTGCTTACGCCCGTGGGCTTGCTGCCCGTGGCTTGCGCCGGCTTCGACATCGACGCTCTCGTCCAGGGCGCGCAGGAAATGGAACGCCTCTGCGGCGTGGAGACTCCCTTCGAGGAGAACCCCGCAGCGCAGTACGCCGCCGTGCGCAACGCCCTCTATCAGGCCGGCAAGAAGATAGAAATCATGGTTAACTTCCAGCCCAAGCTCCACTACATGAACGAATGGTGGAAGCAGCTCTACGGCGAGAGCGAGGGTAAGGACGGCAAGGGCATCTTCCCCGCCGCCGTCGATTTCAGCACCGACCTGCACTCTATGGGCCAGTGGATTCAGGAAGGCGAGCGCACCATCTTCGAGACCGTCATCAGCGTCATCGAGCAGCGCCACACCCTCCTCTTCCCCCACGACGACGAGAACCTGGACGGCCTCAACTTCCTCGAAGGCCGCCGCGTGGACGAAGTGAACAAGATGGCCGAACTCGGCACCCAGCTGGCCCACGTGGACGGCGGCGTGCCCAACGTGCGCCTCGTCATGCCGCGTCTCGACGAGCGCTGCCTCGGCCAGCTCATCTACTTCTTCGAGGTGGGCTGCGGTATCAGCGGCCTCGTGCTCGGCGTGAACCCCTTCAACCAGCCCGGCGTGGAAGCCTACAAGAAGAACATGTTCGCCCTCCTCGGCAAACCCGGCTACGAAAAGGAGACGGAGGAGATAAAGAGCCGACTCTAAAGCCCCTCCCCGCCGGAGCCGCCTGCGGCGCTCCGCCACCCCTCCCCCATAGGGAGGGGAAAATAGCCTAAAGTTTGGAGCCTTTTGAGCGAAGGACTCCTGTACGCACAAATAATTTATAAACAGAAATAACCAAGCCCCATACCGATACGGCCTTTAGAGGTATAATCCCCTCCCATAGAGGAGCAGCTACGACCTTTAGAGGTATAATCCCCTCCCATAGAGGAGCCGTTACGACCTTTAGAGGTATAATCCCCTCCCATAGAGGAGCCGTTACGACCTTTAGAGGTATAATCCCCTCCCTATGGGGGAGGGGTGGCGCGGTGCCGCAGGCAGCCGCGACGGGGTGGGGCTTCAACTTATGATACACTCCGTTTTATTCGATATGGACGGCGTGCTCTTCGACAGTATGCCGGCACATGCCGCCTCGTGGGCGAAGGTCTGCACCGAATACGGCCTGAAGATGAGCGTCCGCGACGTTTATCTCAACGAAGGTCGCACGGCGCTCTCCACAATCGAGGTCCTCACCCAGCGCACCTGGGGCCGCAGCACCAATCAGGAGGAGGTGGACAAAATCTACAGCCTCAAGTGCGAGGAATTCAAGAATTATCCCGAGGCACCCGTCATGCCGGGAGCCACAGCCGTGCTTGACGCCGTGCTTAACACGGGCCAGCAAATCTATATCGTCACCGGTTCGGCGCAGGACTCCCTCCTCGACCGCATCTACAGCCATTTCCCCGGCTACTTCGTCCGCGAGCGCGTTGTCAGCGGCAAGGACTACACCCTCGGCAAGCCCAATCCCGAGCCCTACCTGATAGGCCTCAAGCGTGCCGGCGTGACAGCCGACGAAGCCATCGTCGTGGAGAACGCTCCCCTCGGCGTGCGTGCCGCCAAAGCCGCCGGCATCCGTACCATTGCCGTCAACACCGGCATCCTTGACGACGCCGACCTCCTCAACGAGGGTGCCGACTGGGTATTCCCCTCCATGGCCGCCCTCGCCGAGGCCTGGTCCGAGCTGCAGAAGACGCTCTAATCTCCCCGCCAGCCCCCGTCCCCGGCGCATCTCCGCCGGTTCCCAGCCCGCCCGCCACCGTTCCCGGCGTTTCTCCGCCGGTTCCCTCCCCGCCCGCCACCGTTCCCGGCGTATCTCCGCCGGTTCCCTCCCCTGCGGAAGACTATGCAAAAGCCTCTGGCCCCCATCCACTCTCGCCTCACCCCCGTCACGCTCATCACGCTGGCCTTCATCGCCATACTCTTCGTGACGGAACCCCTGTGGCACTGGTCGCTCCGCGAGCCTCTTACCGAGGCGCCCGTCGGCACCCGCCGCGTGATGCTGCAGGAGACGCCGCGCCTGAAGGCCAAGACGTGGTCGGCACAGGCCGTCCTCCTCGGTGAGGCCGCCGACACCCTCCGCGGCCGTCGCCTGATGCTTACGGCAATGAGGGGCGACACCCTCCCACAGGCTAACGACGCCGGCTCTTCCCAACTCAGCGCGCCCTCTTCCCGGAACTCCGCGCTCCCCTCCGTTGGAGACGTCCTCCTCGTCCACGGCGCAATCCAACAGCCGCGCGACACCCACAACCCCGGCGAGATGGCCTACGGCACCTGGCTGCGCCGCCACGGCGTCAGCGGCACGCTCTTCTGCTATGCCGACTGTTGGAAGAGAGTAGGGGAGAGCCCCTCGCTGCCCTGGCACTTCCGCCTCCTCCGTTGGCGCGAGAAGATGGTGCAGACCTACGCCGCCCATTTCCAAGGCGCCGAACTCGGTGTGCTGGCCGCCATGACTGTGGGCGACAAAAGCCTCCTCGACGCCGCCACTCGCGATGAATTCTCCGCCGTAGGTGCCAGCCACATCCTCGCCCTCTCGGGCTTGCACCTCAGCATCCTCGTCACGCTCTTTTCTTTCTGTCTGCTCCGCTGGCTCCGCCGTTGGCGCTGGGCCAAATGGGGCGCCGTCTTCGGCGGACTCCTCCTGATGGCAGCCTTCGTGATGCTGGCCGGCGCACCGGCCTCCCTCGTCCGCGCCGCCGTGATGCTGGGCCTCGCACTCCTGTGCAGCCTCTTCGAGCGGCGTGGCCTCTCGCTCAACAATTTGAGCCTGGCCGCCCTGCTCATCCTCCTCTACGACCCCCGCACGCTCTTTGACACGGGTTTCCAACTCTCCTTCACCGCCGTGGCCGCCATCGTGGTGGCCGTAAGGCGCTTCCCTTTCCCCGAAAAGTTGAGCCGGTGGTTCTCCACAAGGATGCTCCTCGTGGATGCCGCCCGCGAGAAAATAGGGCGCGAGCAGTTGAAGGAGGCAATGATGACCGCGCCCTCCGTGGAAGAGGCGCAGCGCCTGGAACTCACGGACTTTATGCCCGCCACGCTGCCTCTGTGGCAGCGTTTCCGCATAGGACTCCGCCTGCGGCTGGGCACGCTCTGCCGCCTCCTGTGGGACATGTCCGTGGTGAGCCTCGCCGCCCAACTGGCCACGCTCCCCTTGGTGCTCTACTACTTCCACACTCTGCCGCTGTGGGGCCTGCCGTTGAGTTTCCTCGTCATCCCGCTGGCCTATCTCATATTGCTCGCCGCCGTGCTCTTCTTCGTGTTGGTGCCGCTGCGCAGCGTGCTGGCCGTCGTGCTGAAAGGTTTGCTGACGGCGCTGATAGGAGCCGTGGGAGGCTTTGCCGATTTGCCCGGCGGCCGACTGACTTACCACTGGGAGCAGGCGCCGCCCTTCGTCATCTACTCCCGTCCCGTGCAGCCCGAACTGCACTGCCCCTCCGGCCAATGGCAAGGCGACGTGCTCCTCTCGCCCTACGGCCGCGTGGCGCGCATCGACGGCAAGCATCCGTACGGCAAACCGCAGCAGCCCCTCCCCGTGGACTACCTCTGGCTCTGTCGCGGAGCCAAGGGCCACCTCACAGACTGGCTGTCCTACTACGCCCCCAAGACGGTGGTGCTCGATGCCACCCTCACTCCTTATTATTATAATACGTACGCGCACGAGGCCGACTCCCTCCGCCTCCCCGTCCACGACATTCGCGTCCAAGGAGCCCTGGTAATAAGTAAAAAATAAAAAGTAAAAAATAACTTTATCCAATAACCTTATAACTTCCTTCTTATGAAAAAGATTCTACTTTATTTCGCTATGCTCCTCCTTGCCATTCCCGCAACGGCACAGGAAGATGCCGGTTCCCTTCTTTTAGGCTACTGCAATGAAACGCCCTTCTCCGGCATGGTGCTCGGCGGCGCGCGCCGTGAGAGTTTCGTGTGCGTGAAGTTCGATGAGGAATTTACGAAGCAGTATGCCGGCTGCCAGGTGTCCTCCGTCAGCGTATGTATGGCAGGCATCGTGGGAAAGACCGCAGGTGTGTGGATTGCCGAAGAGCTCCCCGTCGAGGTTCCCTACATGTCTAACCCCGCCGACCGCACCTCCGACGACTATTACAAGATGGCCACGGGCAACTACAAAGGCTACGCCTATCACTTCCCCTACGAAGGCTGGATGGACGTCTCCAAAGGTCAGGATTTGGCCTGGAAGTGGGTGGAGCAACCCCTTGACAACGCCTACACCATCCAGTCCGGCGTGCCTTTCTACGCCGGCTTCCGCGTTTTTGTCGCCCCCGGCTCTACCAGCAATGCCGTAGTAGCCCTTGAGAACGGCGGCACCGACCCGCGCTGCTATGTGTATTTCCCCGACAGCCAGGACCACTGGTGCCCCCTCGCCCAGACCAATATGTCCGAGTACGGCTCCAACCTGATGATTAAGGTGCGCGTGTCCGGCGGTGCCCTCCCCACCAACGACATATCCCTCCTCGCCGTGCAGGGTGACGAGTTCCTCAAGACGGGCGAGAAGTACGACTACCGCTGCGTCGTCCGCAACAGCGCCGCCAACGTCGTCAAGAGCTTCGACGTCAGCTACTCCCTCGACGGCGTCCTCCAGACCACCAAGACCCTCACCGCCGAGAAGGGCTTCGCCTACAACGAGAACGCCGGCTTCACCCTCGAAGGCATCTCCTTCGCCACCCCCGGCGAGCACGAGATAAGCGTCACCGTCTCCGCCCCCAACGGCATCGAAGACATCCACCCCGAAGACAACACGCAGACCCTCAAACTCACCGTCTATAACGCCGCCGACGCCCTTCCCCGCAATGTACTCGTAGAGACCTTTACCGGCATCACCTGCAGCAACTGCCCCGGTGCCCACGAGCGCGAAGCCGAGGCCTTCAAGGACCTTGACGTAATCATGGTGACCCACCACAGCGGTTACTACGACGATGTCTTCACCACCGACGCCGACAAGTCCTTCACATGGTTCTACAACGGCGGCACCTTCGCCCCCGCCATCATGATGGACCGCACCAACCCCAATTCCTTCTACTCCACGGGTTACTACGGCCCCGTGTTCTTACCCGCAGCACCTTCTGAAATCCGCTCGGTGTATGATACGCTTGCCAACGTTCCCACCACCGTCGATGTGAAACTCTCCGCCTCCTACACACCCTCCACGCGCCAGCTCTCCGTCACCGTCAGCGGCGACGTGCTGAGCGACCCCCTCGCTGCCGACCCGCGCCTCAACGTATGGCTCACCGAGAGCAACCTCAAGGCCGTGCGTGCTGACGGCAAGCCCTTGGCCCAGAGCGGCAGCTCCCTCGGCGAGAACTACATCCACAACAACGTCTTCCGCCTCACCCTCACCCCCACGTGGGGTGACAAGGCCGACCTCTCCGGCACCACATACGAGCGCACGTACACCTGCACCCTCGATGAAAGTTGGAAGCCCGAGAACATGGAAATCGTAGGCTTCCTTGCCAACATCGACGGCGCCGACTGCAACAACTGCCGCGTCCTCAACGCCGCCAAGATGGCCGTCGCCGACGCCTCAATCGTGGACGGCATCAGCCGCCAGCAGACAACTGTCAACTGTCAACAGTCAACTGTCCGCGACCTCCAGGGCCGCATCGTCTCCGCCTCCAACGGCCGCGGCGTAGTGCTCGTCGGTAGCAAGAAAGTGCTGAAGTAATAGACGGCAAACAAGATATATCTCTGATAAACAGTGCAGAAGGCTCCTCGCTCTCTGCACTGTTTTTGTATGGCGCCCTTGCCGTTTTTACTAAACCCTATTCCAGAAACGTGTCAACAGCTGTTGAAATGCGTTTTAACAGCTGTTGAAATACATTTTAACAGCTGTTGAAATTGATTTTAACAGCTGTTGAAAACAAACGGGAAGGGCGCCCGTCAGAGCCGCCTCCCGCTGCACACAAAAGGGGCAACGGCATTCCTTAAAGGAATCCTCCCGTTTACAAGTCCGCTTTCCGTTCTTTTTTGACAATTGTCGAAAAAACTTTTGACAATTGTCGAAAATACTTTTGACAACTGTCGAAAATACTTTTGACAATTGTCGAAACGAAACTGAAAGCGCTGCGGCATGATTTATAAAGGCCTGGGCAAAAAAACAGCGGGGTGGTTTTCACTCAGGAAGACCACCTCGCGCGCGTAGATATATAATAATGTGTACTAAGGGCTGTGCGGTGCGTGCTAATGTCCGTGCGGTGCGTGCTAAGGGCTGTGCGGTGCGTGCTAATGTCCGTGCGGCGTGTGCTAAATTCAGTCGCGGAAACGGCGGGTGAGGTCGCCGTATTCCTCAATGCGGCGGTCGCGGAGGAAAGGCCACCAACGGCGCACCTGTTCGGAGCGCTGCAGGTCGATATCGACTATTACGACTTCCTCGTCCACGGCACCGCAGGCGTGAATTACCTCGCCCTGGGGGCCGCACGCGAAACTGGTGCCCCAGAACTGTATGCCGGCCGTCTGGCGGGAGGGGTCGGCTTCATGGCCTGTGCGGTTGACGGTAACGACGGGGAGGCCGTTGGCCACGGCGTGGCCGCGCTGCACGAGCTGCCAGGCGCGGCGCTGGCGCTCTTGCTCCTCGGGGGTGTCGCTGGCGGCGTAGCCGATGGCGGTGGGGTAGATGAGTATCTCTGCACCGGCGAGCGCCATGAGGCGGGCTCCTTCGGGATACCACTGGTCCCAGCATACTTGCACGCCGAGGCGGCCTACGGAGGTCTGTATGGGCTGGAAACCGAGGTCGCCGGGGGTGAAATAGAACTTCTCGTAGTAGCCGGGGTCGTCGGGGATGTGCATTTTGCGGTAGGTGCCGGCAATGGTGCCGTCGCGCTCGAGGACGACGGCGGTGTTGTGGTAGAGGCCGGCGGCGCGGCGCTCAAAGAGCGAGGCTACGATGACTATGCCGAGTTCCTTGGCCAGCGCACCGAAGAAGTCGGTGGAGGGGCCGGGGATGGTCTCGGCAAGTGAGAAGTTGTTCACGTCCTCGCATTGGCAGAAGTAGGGCGTGTCGTGGAGTTCGGGGAGTACGATGAGTTCGGCGCCCTGAGAGGCGGCCTTACGAATGGCCTCGGCGATGCGCACTTTGTTGCGCTGGACGTCGGGGCTGCAGGTGAGTTGTATTATTCCGGTTTTCATAGGTCGTAAAGAAGAGCCCCTATCCGTCAGCGGCACCCGCCGCTGCCACCTTCCCCCCATAGGGGAAGGGGAATGGCCCTAAAGGGTGGGGGACGAGGGCTGGAAGTTGAGTTTTTGAGATTTCCTTAAACGTTTGTTGCCCTTTTGTGAGTGCAAAAATACACATTATTTATAATATAGAGGGCATGGTGGGACGTAAACTTGCAGTCGTGATGTAAGTTTTTGCCAAGAAATGGTGCGTGTTTGAGAAAAAAGTGCTAACTTTAAACTTTATTTCAAATTACTCTCGCTCGGAAAATCAAAGAAAAACGAGTTTTTCCTTTGCTTTTCGCTCGCTTATTCGTAACTTTAAACTTCGTTTTTAGTTACTCTCGCTCGGAAAAACAAAGAAAAACGAGGTTTTCCTTTGCTTTTCGCTCGCTTATTCGTAACTTTGCAGCCCAATATGCACTAATGCCGATGAATACCGACCTCCTGTCGCTTAAGCAACACTACCGCATCACGGGCAACTACGACGGCCTCAATCAGGCGCTGGAAACGGCGCTGAAGGTGGCGCCGGTGGATATCAGTGTGCTCGTGGTGGGCGAAAACGGCACGGGCAAGGAGGTGTTTCCGCGCATCATCCACGATGCTTCGCCGCGAAAGCGCAAGCCGTATATGGCCATCAACTGCGGCGCCATTCCCGAGGGCACTATCGACTCGGAACTCTTCGGCCACGTGAAGGGAGCCTTCACCACGGCGCTCTCCGACCGCGAGGGCTATTTCGCCACTGCCGACGGCGGCACGCTGTTTCTCGACGAGGTGGGCGAACTGCCGCTGGCCACGCAAGCGAGACTGCTGCGCGTGCTGGAGACGGGAGAGTATATGCGCCTGGGTAGCAGCGATGTGCGCAAGACTGACGTGCGCATCGTGGCGGCTACCAACGTGAACCTGCCCGAAGCGATACGGCGCGGAAAGTTCCGCCAGGACCTCTACTACAGGCTGAATGCCGTGACGGTGGTGGTGCCGCCCCTGAGAGAGAGGGGGAAGGACATCGACCTGCTCTTCCGCAAGTTCGCACTGGACATGCAGGAGAAGTACAAGATGCCGCCCGTGAGGCTCACGCCCGAGGCTACGGACATGCTCTGCGCCTACGGCTGGCCGGGCAATGTGAGGCAGTTGCTCCACGTGGTGGAGAACATGAGCATTACATGCGACCAACGCCTCATCACACCCCAACTGCTGCAGCCCTATCTGCCGGAAGAACACCCCGCCGGCGGCCTTACCGTGGCGGGAAGCCTGGAGGAAGGCGCCTACAGCTACGCCAAGGAGCGCGAGATGATATTGCAGATGCTCATCTCCCTGAAGAAGGAAGTGGCCGAGCTGCGCCAGAAGATGGCGGAGGAACACCCCGACGCCCGCAAGATGCTGCCGCAGAGCGCGCCCGAGATGCAGGACATCGTGGAACTCGTAAGCGACGAGGCCTTCACCGTGGAGGCCACCGAAAAGGAACTCATTCGCCGCGCCCTGGAGCGCAACGGCGGGAAAAAAGCCCCCGCGGCGCGCGAAATAGGACTCTCGGAGCGCACGCTCTACAGAAAAATAAAAGAATATGGACTCGACGCGCAATAGCACCGCACGACGCCGCTGCCGATGGATGGCGGCGACAGCCCTGTGCCTGACCGTGCTCTGCGGCTGCGCCGTGAGCTACAAGTTTACCGGCACAAACATCGACTATGCCGTCATCAAGAGCATGCAGCTTGACAAAATCGCCAACCGCGCACCCTACGGCTGGGCACCGATGGAGGCCATGCTCAACAACAAACTGCAGGATCTCTACGCCAATCAGACGCGCCTGAGAATGGTAAAGCGCAACGGCGACCTGCACGTAGCAGGCGAAATCACGGCATACGACCAATTCAACAAGGCTATATCGGCCGACGGCTACTCGTCGCAGGTGCAGTTGAGAATGACAGTGAACATACGCTTCGAGAATCGCAAGGGCAACGTGCAGTGGGAACGCCAGTTCTCCGCCACGACGCAGTATGACGCCTCGCAGAGTCTCGCCTCGGTGCAGGAAGGCCTCGTGCAGGAACTCGTCAACGATATCTCCGACCAAATCTTCAACGCCACCGTGGCCGACTGGTAACAGCCGCCGCAAGAACCCCGCCCGTCGCCGCAAGAACCCCGCCCGCCCCCGCAAGAACCCCGCCAGCGCGTGCAAGCACCTTGAAAGCCCCCGTTACCGGCGGTTTTCCGCCGGTTCCCTCCCCAGCAGAAAACATCACAACCCCCCAGATATGCAGACAACAGAATACATAGGACACCCGGAACTCCTCTCCAGTGCCACGCTACCCGAGCTCAGGCGACTGGTGGGGCAGTGCCCCTACTATCAGGCCGCACGTCTGCTGCTGCTGGAGAACCTTTTCATGCTCCACGAGCCCGACTTCGACAAGGAACTGCGCGCCGCCGCACTCTGCGTGCCCGACCGCTCGGTAATCTTCGACCTCGTGGAAAGCCTGAACTACCAGATTGACGTGGCGGCGAAGGACGTGGAGGAAGAGCCCATGGTGCCCACAGGCGACCGCGTCACCGACCTGATAGACAACTACCTGCGACAAATGGGCCACACGTCGGTGCTGCCCGCACAGGGTGTAATCGACCCCGTGTCGGACTATATGTCGATGGTGGCGCAACTGGACGACGCTCCAGGCACGGAAGGGGAGGACACGGAATGGCCCATGTCCTTCCAGACGGGCGGCACGGAACGCGATGCGGCAGCCGGCAGTATTGAAAGCGACGCCGCTGCGGCCGAGGCTGTGCAGGAAGGACCGGACGGGGACGTGGCCGAAAGCCTTGCAGCAACAAACGACGATGCCGAGGCCGAAGAGGGCACGGAGATGCCCGCGCCTCAGGAAGAAAACGCCGGGGAAATGCTCGCAGAATACGAAGAAAACGCCCTGACGGAACAGAACGAAGACGCCACTGACGAGGAAGAAGACGACGCCGAATTGCAGGAAAACGAAAATGCCGAGGCCAATGACTCAAATGCACTCCGGGAAGAGTATTTTACCGAGACTTTGGCAAAAGTATTTATCAAACAGGGCAATTATGAGCGCGCAATTGAAATTCTTACTAAAATAAATTTGGTCAATCCAAGAAAAAATGCTTATTTTGCAGACCAAATACGCTTCCTACAGAAATTAGTAGTCAATAATAAACATAAAAAATAACAAAATCATGTTTCAACTTTTCGTAATTCTGGCTGTAGTAGCCGCCGTGCTGCTCACCTTTATCGTACTCATCCAGGAATCTAAGGGCGGCGGCCTTGCCTCCGACTTTAGCAGCATGAATGCTCTGGCTGGTGTGCGCCGCACCACCGACATGGTGGAGAAACTCACATGGGGCCTCGCTGCCGCGCTCGTAGTATGCAGCATCGTGACCGCAAAGTGCCACGTCCCCGCAGAACATCAGGACAGCAGCGAGCTCGTGACCAACATGAAGAACACCGCTCCTGCTCCCACTCTCCCCGGTCAGCAGGCCGCCGGTCAGCAGCAGGCTCCCGCTCAGCAGGCTCCCGCTAAGTAAGCTCCAGCCCGGGAAAAAACTGCAAAGTAAGCTCCTGCCCGTGAGGCTCCTGCTAAGGACGCCCTCGCCGAATAAGGACAGAGCGATTTTCTGAACCAAGTACTTGCGTCACAGCAGAGCTCAGCAGAGTCTTGCCGTGACGCAAGTGTGCTATATTCCGCTCTGCGCGGCCCCGAACGGGAGGCTGCGCAGATTCAGCGAGAGGCAATGCAGCCCGATTGGGGCGACGTGGCTCCCCCAAAGGCTGCAATATGCGCTAAAAAAGGCCTTCGTAAGCCAATAAGGAGCTTTCGTAAGGCCGTAGGAGGCTCCCGCGAGGCCGTAGGAGGCTCTGGTAAGCCTGAACGGGACTACCGTAAGCCCGTAAGAGACTACCGTAAGCCCGTAAGAGACTACCGTAAGTCCGTATGAGGCTCCCGTAAGTCCGTATGAGGCTCCCGTGAGTCCGTATGAGGCTTCTGTAAGCTCATAAGAGATGGCTCTTGCCTGATAAGAGGCCCGGCAGTGCTGACAGGAGCCCTCGCGCCTTTTCGCAGCCATCTCGCGCCAAGCAAAGAATATATTCATATAATTATAATGGCATTCCCAAAGAAATCATCGACAGGAACAGCCTTTAAGCAAATTGAGGCTGACATTAAGAACGGAAAGCTCGCTCCCATATACTATCTAATGGGGGAGGAGTCTTACTATATCGACCGCCTTTGCGATATTATCGTTGATACCGTTATTCCCGACGAGGAAGATCGCGACTTTAACCTTATTACCTTTTATGGGCCGGATTCTTCAACGGACGCCATCGTGAGCGCAGCCAAAGGAATACCGATGATGGGCGACAGGCTGCTCGTCGTCGTAAAAGAAGCCCAGGCCTTGCGCGACATCGACAAGCTTGAATACTATCTGCGCCAGCCGTCGCCTACCACGGTGCTCGTGTTCTGCCATAAAAATGGAAAACTTGACGGACGTAAGAAGGTGAGCGGCTTAATCGGGAAGGCGGGCGTGCTGTTTGAGTCCATGCATCCCACCGATGCCGAACTGCTGGCCTTCATTTCGACCTATTGCCAGCAAAAGAATTTTGAACTGGAGCCGCGCGCCGTTCAGATGATTGCGGAATATGTCGGAGCAGACCTCCTGAAGGTGTCGAGCGAGCTGGATAAGTTGGCCGTAGCCCTTCCCCAGGAGCAGAGAAAAGCGACGTGTGATATGGTCAGTGACGTTATCGGAATTTCACGTCAATTTAACGTCTATGAACTGCAAGATGCACTCAGTTCAAAGGACCAAAAACGCGCTTTTGAAATTGTAAAATATTTTGACAAAAATCAGAAGGAAAATCCCATACAACTTGTGCTTGCTTCTCTCTATAAATATTTCTCAAATATCATGCAGGCATATTACTCTCCAGACCGAAGCGAACGCGGAATTGCGGAGTATCTCGGCGTGCCTGATTGGCAAGTTCGGCGGAATGTTTTACCCGCGATGAGGCATTACAATGGAATGAAATGTATGTATATTTTGAACGCGATTCGTAAGACTGATGCAAAAAGTAAGGGCGTAGAAAATCCCAATACGGAGGATGGGGGACTGATGACAGAGCTCTTATTTTTCATTCTCCACTGATTTTTTTCATCGTTTTTTTCAAGAAGAAAAACAGAAAAAGCGTTCAGCGAATTTGGCGCAAATTTGAAAAATAGGCCCTCACCTTGGAGTCAATTTTGACCCGGGTGAGGGCTCGCTTTTCTCCCCAAAATCCTGACAAAAATGTAAATTGATGGATTTTTGTACGTATAAATGCCCGAAAAAAGGGCTTTTTTTGTAAAAAATACGGCATTTTTTGCCCGGAGAGGCTGCTTTTGCCCGTTTTATGGCTGTTTTCCCCTGTTTTTTATATACAAGATTTTTCGCTACTAAGTGTCTGTTGTGTAATAAGATAGACTTGTTTTAGGGGCCTCAGGATTTAAGCGTAGGCTTTTTCCCGTCCGTTGAGCGGAAAAGAGCCGCAAACTCCAGAATTTGGCGATTTCTCGCGATTTTCCCTACAGCCGTTAAGACTTTTTAAGGTTTAGTATTGTAAACTAAGGCAAGTGCCGGGATTCATACTTGTAAACAAAACCGCAAACAACGGGAGGGATTTTGCGCAGTTTACAAATATAAAATGTAAATTCGTTTACAATTTACAAATTTCAAGAAAGCGGCGTGTCAAGGCGAAAGCGTGAATATTCCTACCGTGAATAGAATTGTAATATGCAAAATACCAAGCAAATAAATGCGTTATTTAGAGTAAATGAAAAGGAATAAGGACGAAGTAGCGCGGATATAGCGACAATTGGTGCGGCTTGCGGTGTGGCTAGGTGCGTAATTCGTAGGGAAGTCAGTGTTTTAGGTTGCTTTTGTGCAAGTATCTCTTTGTGCGTTATTATATAGAAATGCGGAGCGGGTGCGGATTGTACGCGAGGATGCGAGTTCGGGTAATTGCAATGTGTGAATTTGCATTTGTGAATACGCGAATTATTAAATTGTAATTATGAATTTATATTTCTTGTTTATGTCAATTTTTATATTTATCTTTGCAAACTGAAATTGAAGCGTGATAACAGCGCGAGGGGCCTGCCCTCGCTAAAAATTTATAAAAATGAAAGACAGAATTCATGACATTATGACCCACCTCGGACTCTCGCAACAGGAGTTCGCGGCGCAACTGGACCTCTCTTCGTCGTCCATCTCCAACATTTTTAACGGAAGAACAAATCCAACTATCACCCACGTCATGGCAATCCACCGCGCGTTTCCCCAGGTTAATGACAAGTGGCTGCTTTATGGCGAGGGGGCGATGTTTGTAGATGAGGAAGAGGCACCCTCCCCCATCAGCGACATCATGATTATGGATGACGAAGATGATGACGCAGCCCTCGGCGATCTTTTCGAGAAGCCGGAGACAACGTCGCCTACCCTCGCGCCGAGAGGCTCCGGAAAATTGTCTTCGACAGTTGCGTCACGTTCCCGACAGCGCTCCAATAATGTGTCGGAAGAACGTCCGAAAAAAGGCGTTCAGGAGCCCGTTGAAGAGGAAATTGAAACTGTAAAAAATTTTGACAAAATTATTCGTCGCGTAAAGGAGATTAGAGTGTTCTATGACGACAATACTTACGAGACTTTTGTACCTGCCGTAAAATAGCTTTTTATTATGCAAAAATGTCTTTTATCTTTGGTCGCCTTCATGGCGTTCGGCAGTGCGGTTCGCGGTGCTGATATGGCGGAAGTGAGACCGGGCTGCATGCCGTCAGGAAGTAATCCGGAATGGACCCTCATCTGGCACGATGAGTTCGACACCGACGGACAGCCCGACACCTCGCGCTGGAATTATGAGCGGGGTTTTGTGAGAAATCAGGAACTTCAGTGGTACGCTCCCGAGAATGCGTACCAGCGCGACGGTCTCTTGGTGCTGGAGGCGCGTCCTGCCGCCTTTGCCTGCCCCACGTATGAGGCGGGCAGCCGTGATTGGCGGAAAAACCGGCCGAACGTGCAGTGGACGAGCGCCGCCGTGGAGACGCGGGAGAGTTTCTCGTATCAGTACGGCCGACTGGAGGTGAGGGCTCGCATCCCCGTGTGCCTCGGGGCCTGGCCTGCGATATGGCTGATGGGAAAGGGTCTGCCCTGGCCCTCTAACGGCGAGGTGGACCTCATGGAGTACTACCAGTCGGGCGGGAAGCCCACTATCCTTGCCAACGCCGCGTGGGGCAGCGACAAGCCCAACGTGGGCCAATGGGACTCTTCCTACACTCCGCTGACGCATTTCACGGAGAAAGACCCCATGTGGGCCTCGCGTTTCCACGTCTGGACGATGGATTGGGACGAGAACTTCATCCGTCTCTACCTCGACGGCGAACTCCTCAACGAGACGAACCTGCAAAACACCGTCAACGGCAAGGCCAACGGTGAGGGCGTGAATCCCTTCCGCCGTCCCATGTTCCTGCTGCTCAACCTCGCGCTGGACATCCGCGTGAAGGATCTCGACGTGCGCGATTTCCCTATGCGCTACGAGATTGACTACGTGCGCGTGTATCAAAAGAAATAAGTAAGCAAGAGCCTCCAGCCCCTATTCTCCCCCGGCTGGAGGCTCTTGCCGTTTTTGTTCCAAATATAACAGGAAAAACCTATGCGACAACTTCTTGCAGGTGCCCTTTCGGCTGCGGTAGCGGCCGTTCTGGCCGGCTGTGCCGCCACGCGGGCGGATCAGGTGGCGCTTTGTGGAGACGAGCGCGTGATGATAGTGGACATGGTGCGCAGTAGCGACACAGCCTTGCACGTGATATGGGACTGGACGACGGCCGAACTGGCCGGCCAGTTGCCCGAGGGCAAGATACGCCAGCTGCGGCCCACGGACGAGTGCAAGTTTGTCTGTCGCAACCGCAAGCTCCTCATCACCTCTTCCGGCAATGCCGTGCTCCTGCTCGACATAGCCACGAAGCGCGCCGAATTCTTCGCCAACGCCCCCATGGCGCACTCTGCCGAGATGCTGCCGGGCGGCCGTGTGGCCGTGGCGCTCTCCACGACGAAGAAAGGCAATGCGCTGGAGGTCTTCGACACGGGCCGGCCCGACAAGCCCTTCTTCCGCGACACGCTCTACTCCGGACATGGCGTCGTGTGGAATAAGCGCCACAAACGCCTCTATACGCTGAACTACAACGAAATCCGCGAGTATAAGCTCCTTGACTGGCACTCCTCGCATCCCTCGCTGCGGTGCACGCGCCGCTGGCCCCTTCCCCTGACCGGCGGCCACGACCTCTCCTACGTGGACAAGGACCGCATGCTCGTCACGGGCGAGGACAAGGGCGTGCGCATCTTCCACATCGACACGGGCACGTTTGAGCCGTTCCTGCCGCTGGCCGACATGCCCGATGTGAAGTCCGTGAATTACGCCCCGCGGTCCGGCCGCATCGTTTATACGGTGGCCGAGGAAAGTTGGTGGACGCACCATGTCTATTCCAAGTCCCCCGACCGCTTTATTACCATTCCCTCACTGAATATCTACAAGGCGCGCACGCCGCGTTGAGACACTCTGCCAGTGAGGCTCCCTCGCGCGCGCATTATTTATTATATAGGTATGTCTGAAACAGTTTCTCCCGCCTCGATACCCGTTGAAAACCACCCTCTTGAGCCTTTCTTGCCGGCTAACGGCCGCTTGCTGATGCTCGGCTCGTTTCCGCCGCAACGGAAACGCTGGTGCATGGACTTCTACTACCCTAATTTTACAAATGACATGTGGCGCGTTTTCGGCCTCGTCTTCTTTGGCGATGCGCAGCGGCTGGTGGACGCTGGGCGTAAGACGTATCGGCTGGCGGAAATCAAGGCGCTGCTCAACGAGAAGGGCATCGGGCTGTATGACACCGCGTGTGCCGTGCGGCGCTTGCAGGATAACGCTGCGGATAAGTTTCTGGAGGTCGTCACGCCCACGGATATCGGGGCGCTACTGGCCCGTATGCCCCACTGCCGCGCCATTGCCACGACGGGCCAGAAGGCTACGGAGACGCTTTGCGCGCATTTCGGCGTGGAAGCGCCGAAGGTGGGCGGATACGTGGCGTTTATGCTGCATGGGGAGGAGTTCCGGCTTTACCGCATGCCCAGCACGTCGCGCGCATATCCCCTGGCGCTGGCGAAGAAGGCGGAGGCGTACGGACGGATGATGAGGGAGGTGATGGAGAGATAGGACTGGCGGGGAGAAGACCAAGGGCTGACGCCCTTGGCACAGGGGCTGCGGGACGGATGGCGGGAAAATGAGAATGTGCGGAAAAAGTAGCAACAGGGGGAAGTGGCACGGGATTGAAATATAGACGTATAGCGCATGGTTTTGCGCTTTGAGTTTTACGGGCACTTCTTATAAAAACGTTTTAACAGCTGTTGAAATTGATTTTAACAGCTGTTGAAATGCATTTTAACAACTGTTGAAATTGATTTTAACAACTGTTGAAATGAAACTAAATGCGGTTTTTGTGATTTTAAGTCCAGATTTCAGGAATTTCGGGAGAGGCGCGGGATTTTTGAAAAGGCGAATCCGTACTTTTGCAAGAGAAGTAAAAAAAGGTGTGCCCAAGCCTGTGTTGAGGCTTGCGGCACACCTTCTGCTTAGAGGAATTAAAGGGCTGGCTTCCGTGGCTTCTCTTGGCGCGCGGGCGGTTTTGCTTGCTGCCGGGGAAGCTTCGCTTGCTGCCAGAGAAGCTTCGCTTGTTGCCAGGGAAGCTTCGCTTGCGCGCGGGCCTGCGTAGGTTAGCGCTGGGCCGTGATGCGGCAGATGTTGACGACGGTCTGCATGGCCTTCTCCATGTTGGGGATGGGGAGGAACTCGTGGGGGCCGTGGAAATTGAGGCCGCCGGCGAAGATGTTGGGGCAGGGAAGGCCTTTGAAGCTGAGTTGGGCACCGTCGGTGCCGCCGCGGATGGCACGCACCTGGGGCTCTACGCCGGCCTCCTGGATGGCCTGCTTGACGATGTCGATGACGTGCATGCAGGGCTCTATCTTCTCGCGCATGTTGTAGTACTGGTCGTTGAGGGTGAGGGTGAGCGTGCCCTTGCCGTAGCGCTGGTTCATGGCGCTGACGATGTCGGTGATGTACTGCTTGCGCTGCTCGAAGAGGGTGCGGTCGTGGTCGCGAATGATATAGGAGACAGTGGCGCGTTCTACGCCGCCCTGAACGCCGGTGAGGTGGAAGAAACCTTCGTAACCCTCTGTGGTGGCGGGCGTTTCGGTCTCGGGCATGACGGTGATGAGGTCGGCGGCGACGAGAGCTGCGTTTATCATTTTGTCTTTGGCGTACCCGGGATGCACGCTGACGCCGGCGATTTCTATCTTGGCGGATGCGGCGTTGAAGTTCTCAAATTCTATTTCGCCGAGTTCGCCGCCGTCCATCGTGTAGGCCCATTCGCAGCCGAATTTCTCGACGTCGAAGAGGTGGGCGCCCATGCCGATTTCCTCGTCGGGGTTGAAACCTACGCGAATCTTGCCGTGCTCGATTTCGGGGTGCTCAAGGAGGTAGGCCATGGCCTGTACGATTTCGGCGATGCCGGCTTTGTCGTCGGCGCCGAGGAGTGTGTGGCCGTCGGTGACGATGATGTCCTCGCCGACGTGGTCCTTGAGTTCGGGGAACTTGCGGGGAGAGGTGACGATGCCGGCCTCGGCGTCGAGGATGATGTCGCCGCCGTCGTAGGCCTTGACGATGCGGGGACGGACGTCCTTGCCGGAGGCGTCGGGGCTGGTGTCCATGTGGGCGATGAAGCCGATGGTGGGCACGGGCTTGTCGGTGTTGGCGGGGAGGGTGGCGTAGAGGTAGCCGTGGGCGTCGAGTTCCACCTCGGTGAGGCCGAGGGCCGTGAGTTCGTCGCGCAGGTATTCAGCCAGGCGGAGCTGCTTCTCGGTGGAGGGGCAGGTGGTGGCGTCTTCGGAGGACTGGGTGTCGAAGGAGACGTACTTGAGGAAACGTTCGGTGAGGGTCATAGCGGTAAAGTGATTTGAAGCCTCATCCCGTCGCGGCCACTTTGTGCCGCGCCACCCCTCCCCGAAAAGGGAGGGGGAGATACCTCTAAAGGTTGGAGGTGGGGGTGGGGGGAGAGTGAAGAGTGAAAAGTTAAAAGTGAAAAATAGAGGACTATAGGGGGGACTCGGCCATGTATTTCCAGAGGGGTGCGGCGTGCATGGCCTGTATAATCTGGCCGGTGGCAAGGAGCTGCTGCACCTCCTCGCGGGTGAAGATGTCGATGTGGATGTCTTCGGTGGGCTCCTGGTGCTGATGGCCGAGGGGCTCAACACCGGTGGCGAGGAAGGTGTAGGCGAGGTTCGTGTGGTTTGTTGGGTTGGGGGAGAGGGTCATGAAGAGGCGCCACTCGCCGCCGCCGTAGCCCGTCTCCTCGCTCAGTTCGCGCTGGGCGGCCTGGAGGGGCGTCTCGCCGGGATCGATGACGCCGGCCACGAGCTCAAAGTGCGTCTCGCCGATGGCGTGGCGGTACTGGTCCTCCATGACGAAACGGCCGTCGCGGGTAATGGCGATGACGTTCACCCAGTCGGGGAAGTCGAGGATAAACCATTCCGGCACGATGCTGCCGGAGGGCAACTGCACCTCCTCCACGCGGAGGTTCATCCATGTGCCGCGGTTGAGGAGCTGCTCGCTCTTGAGCACCTTCCACGGACGGTTGGGGAGTTTTGGAATCATAGGGGAATGTGTGGCAATTTGGGGACAAAGTTAGGAAAAACGCGCGAAGTGAGCAAGCCGAGGGGTATTAAAATAGGGATTTAGGGGACTATTATTGCATTTTTTGGATAAAAGCAGCGGCGCACGCTACCGGAGAGGTGGCGTGCGCCGTATTGCGAGGAAGGGAAGGAAAGGCTATTTCTTGAGCATTTTGCGGCCGCTGCGGATGAGGACGCCGCGGGCGTTTTCACCTTGCATGAGACCCTTGAGGTCGTATGTGCGACTGACGGAGGCGGGGCTAGTGAGGAGGTCGATGCCTTCGGTGTTGATTTCAAACGTGGCGGTGAGCTTGACGTCCTTTGTGGCGGTGAAGGAGTAGGGGTTGGCGGTGGTGCCGTCGCTCCACTTCACGAACTTGTAGCCCGTCTTGGGTGTAGCGGTAAGCGTCACGGTCTTGCCATAATGGAAAGAGCCTCCGCCGGTGACGGTGCCCATCGTGGCATCGGCAGACGTGGCTTCAATGCGATAGAGAAGTTCCTCGAAGGTAGCGGTAATCGTCAGGCTCTTGGTGGCCTTGAAGGTGTAGGGATTGGCGGTGGTGCCGTCGTTCCACTTCACGAACTTGTAGCCTTCCTTGGGCGTAGCGGTGAGCTTCACGGATGAGCCGTACTTGTAGCTTCCTCCGCCCGTAACGGTGCCGCCGTTGGTGGGTGAGACGCGTGTGGTAATGGTGTAGGTGATTTCCTCGAACGTAGCCTTGAGGGTGACGTCCTTGGTGGCTGTGAAGGTGTAGGGGTTGGCGGTCTTGCCGTCGCTCCATTTCACGAACTTGTAGCCTTCCTTGGGCGTGGCCTTCAGTGTGACGGAGGCGCCTTCCTGATATTTGCCGCCGCCTTCTACGGTACCCTTGGTCTCGTCGGAAGAAGTGACCGTGACGTTGTAGTAAACGGCCTCGAACTGCGCCTTCAGGGTGATGTTCTTATTGACGACGAGCGTGTAGGGGTTGGCGGTGGTGCCGTCGCTCCACTTCGTGAATTTGTATCCCGTCTTGGGCTTGGCCAGGAGCTCCACGGTGGTGCCCTGCTTGTAGTAGCCGCTGCCTTCTACGGTGCCCATGGATTCGTCGGCCGAGGAAACGGCTACGTCGAAGGAGGGTACATAGGTGAAGCCGTCGGCAATCTTGATGCGGAAGCTGTTGCCGGCGTCCTTTGTCTTCCATGTGTCGCAGGTGTATTGCTTGTTGGCGCCGAGGTTGATGTTGTGGGAGGCGTCGAAGACGAGGCGAACGGTGTTGTTGCCGGCATCGGCAAAGGAAATGGGGTTGGCAGGCTTGTCGGCGAGTGTGCCCGTGGCGGCGTCGCTGACGAACTTCTCTGCGGCCACGCTGTAGAGGTAGTGCTTGCCGTTGAGCTTCACGAAAGCGAAGTGCTGGCGCTCGTTGTCGCGGCTTACTTCCTGATTGACGCCGCTTTCCCGAGTGCCCCACACGCGGGTGTCGTCCTTAGTCTTCACTGTGAGGCCGCCGCGCTCGTCGGTGTAGAGGATGTAGCATTTGTTGTCCTCCAGGTCGTCGGCGCTGAGGACGTCAGTGGGATTGGGGTCGGAGAAATAAAGCGTGCCGTCTTTCTTCCAGACGGAGACGTAAAGTTCCTTGCAGGTGCCGGCGAGAAGGTCTGCGGCATTGAACTTGGTGATCTTCACCCAGTCCTTGTAACCGGCCTGGTTGGCAAGAATGTAGAGGCGGTATTCGCCGTCGGGATAGTCGGAGGGCAGCTGGATGGAGAATGTTCGGGGCTGGGTAAGGTAGTATCCGTAATCTATGGATTTGCTTATGGCATCCTTTGAGATTTGAATGCCGGTAATGTTGCCCTTGAAATCGGCCACGCCGACGCAGATGCTGCCCACAAAGGCATAGTTGGGATTGCCGTTAAGGATTTCAGACACTGAGAGGGAGACGGTGTTGTTGCCGGCGTCGGAAGCTGTCAGCTCAGAGGCGCATACGGTGGTCTTGAGGGAGGGCAGGTCGTCGTAGCAAGCCGAGGCGTATCCGTTTTTCACTTCAATCTCCACGAAGGTCTCGATGTGGTCTTCCACGATGGTGTTCTCCTTCGTCATGAAGAGCGAAACCTTGTGCCAGTCGTCGTAGCCCGTCTGTGAGGCCACGAGGTAGATGCGGTATTTGCCGTCTTTCAGTCCGTCGGGCAGCGTGCCGCTAAATTCTCTGGAATAGACAAGGAACTGAAGGTGTCCGAGATTGCTGACGGTGGACTCGTTGCCGAAGGAGCTCATTATCTTGCCTTCGTTGTTGGCCAGAGCCATTTTAATGGAGCCTTCGAAGGGAGTGGCGGAGGCATTCATGATTTCTGCGGCGCAGATGCGCACGGTCTTGTCGTTCACCAGTGTGCCGATGACGCCGGAGGACATTATTTCTACGGGGAACTGCCCTTCTTCCTCGCTGACGGTGAGGCGCACGGTGCCGGCGCTGCACGTCACGGGCTGCTCGCCGCTGCCGTTGGAGGGGACGGCATACACCTCGATGGTGTAGTCGCCGTATGCGCAGCCGGAGGGGAGGGAAGCCTTGACGGAGTTGGAGCTCAGGTAGCCGCCGAAGCCCGCAATGGTCTGAATGGACTGGCTTCCCAGGCTGGTCTTCTTGCCTTTGGAGTCAACGAGATAATACTTCAGGCTTCCGGAGAAGTCGCGGCAGCTGCAGTTCTGCAAGGCACCTATGCTGATGTTGAAGGTCGAGCCAGTCTTGGGATTGACAGTGGCAGGTATGGCCGTGATGGAGCGTGCCTGAAGGAAATTGCCGATGTCCGTTTTGTTATTCTCGGGCATGAAGCGGATAACGGCGGCGTTGTCGTTGCAGAAAGCGCCCGTGCCTCCGCCCGTACCGGCTCCTTCCGGGTCGAGGTTGGACATGAGGAAATAGGTGTCGTAGAAGCCCGCCCATCCCCAGTTGATGTGGTAGTATGGCGTGTTGTCGGTGATGCGGTAGCCGTCAAACAGGAACTGATGGCCTTCTCTGTTGTTCGTCGAGCCGCCGTATAAGACGGGGCGTCCGGCTTGCAGTTCGTCGAGCATCAGCTGCTGCCATTCGTCCTCCGACATCTGGTCGCGATAGACGAAGGCCATGTCGCTGTCGTAGCCGAAGTTCTCCTTCAGGGCCCTCAGGATGCTTTCGGCGTATGCTCCGCTGCCCGTCGGCGTATAGTCCATTTCCACGGAGACGCCACAGGCATACATGAGGTCGGCAACGGCTTTGGCCTCTTCTGCGGAGTAGGTGCTGCGATAGGACTCCCTCATCTTGTTCCAGTCAAAGCTGATGTTTGCAAGGTTGGCGCTGACGCTTATCTGGTGGGTGCGCGTCTTGTAGGATTTGGAGCCGGTTCCCTTGCTGGGGTACTGATACACGCTCATGGCCTGCGCCATTGCCGTGGCCACGCAGCCCGTGACGGCACGCTCCCCGTTCACGAGGGGACAGCTGTTGTAGTAGGGCTTCTCCTGGCTCCAATGCACCTTGACGAAGGGTGCCACCTCGCTCTTGGCGTCAAGCTTCCTGGGCGCGGCAGACCGCAGGCGGCGGACGGCGTTTTCGGAAGTGCCGTCCTGGATGCTCACGAAGCTTTCCAGCCAGTAGCGCATGTTGGCGGGGATGTCGCTGCCCTCAAGGCTGCCGGTGGCGGAGTAGCCGATGATGGGCGTGGAGCTCTCACAGGCCGAGACAATCACGAAGCCGTTGTTCTGCTCCTTGCTGCTCGTGTAGATGTAGAAGGCCTCATTCTTCTTTGCTGCCTCCCTGACTTTGGGCGTGCGTACCCAGTCGGCCGACTTGATGAGCCGCATCTCGTCGAAATTCAGCGCGGCGGCCTTTACGCGATGCCTGTCCGTCTGCGTCGTCGCGTTCATTTGCCCTACGAAATCTCTGGCAATCTGTTCCACTGCCGCCATGTTACGCTGCTGGGCATGGAGCGTAAGCGTGCTCATCGTCAAGAGAGCAACGAGTAAAATCTTAACTCTTTTCATTTCTGCAAACTGATAATAAAGTATGTTTATGTTATTCGTTTTTTCCGCTTAAGGAGCATGGTGTAAAAGCGTTTGGCCCCGTCTTTTTTGTGGCTTGCGTTCTTCTGCGCCGCAAAAGTATGAAAATAAAATCAAACTCGCGTGCTCCATTTTGTTCCTTTTTCGAAAAAAATGAAAAATCCCCGAAAAAGCCCCCCCAATAACCTGCCATTTATGCAAATTTGAACAACGCGCCACGGGTAGAAAGCGTCGGTAATGCCGAAGGCCTCGTTCTTAGTCGGCATTTAGTCGTCATGGCCACAGTAGTGACCGATATGTGGCCACAGTAGTGACCGATACTTGGCCACAGCTGTGACGCATACTTGGCCACAGCTGTGGCCAAGACGAACCTGTCGGCGCAAGCACCGTCGCTGGTGATGATAAAATTACGGAAAGGCCATCAATTACTCAGCCTTAGGGCTTGCAATTCAGGGCGCTCAGCTTTTTCTTTCCCAAAATCAAAGCCCCGCGCTCCTGTGTCGGAGGCGGGGCTTGCCGTGTGCGCGTTGCTTGGAGGCGGAGAGCCTGGCGGGCAACGGCCAAGGGGTGTTGTTCGAGAGATTACTTGATTTCGATGTGGAGCGTCTCTTGGGCTTTCTCCTCCTCGCTGACCTTGGGGAGGCTGATGGAGAGCACGCCGTCGGTCATCTGGGCGGAAATCTGCTCCTTCCGTATGTCCTCGGGCAGGGTGAAGCGCTTCTCAAACTTGCTGTAGCAGAACTCGCGGCGGAGGTACTTCCTGTCCTTCTGCTCGTCGGTGGTCTCCGTCTTTTTCTCCATGGCGATGACGAGCTCGCCGTCGCAGGAGAGGGAGAGGGTGAAGTCGTCCTTCGTCATGCCCGGAGCGGCCACTTCAAGGGTGTAGGCCGTGTCGCTCTCGGATACGTTGATGGCAGGGGAGGAGAAACGGCGATTGGCGGGAGTCCAGTCGTTGCCGAAGAATTCGTTGAAGAGGGCGGGGAAGATGCCCAGGTTGGTGTTGGTGGGATAGATGATAGGTGTCATGGTTAAAATCTCCTATTTTTTTGGGTTAAACATTTACAGACAGAAGGTCGTCTTTCCTGTCTTGGGGGAGTCCGCGCAGGACTTTCGGCCTTGCACAATAGACATTGGCAATTGCTGTGCCATTCAGCCCGTTTACTTGTGATTTTGGCTTGTTTTTTAACAAATAAGGCCGAGATTTTAACATTTCGGGGAGTTTCGGCTGTGACAAATTGGCAGAACTC